>DATIKY010000105.1:0-2711 GCA_035476995.1 Sedimentisphaerales bacterium
TCCGCGTCCTGCAACGCAAAGCCTACGGTTTCAGAGACACGGAATTCTTCAAACTCAAGATCTACGCTCTGCACGAAACCCGCTACGAACTCGTAGCGTAACCCACCATGAAAAGTACGCAAAAACCGGATGAGCCGAAAACCTGTTGACAAAGGTCGTTCCATATCAGGGTGCCCGTAAGGCATATCCTCTCTTCGTGTACCCGTGCGAATACGAAGAGAACGCCTTCCGCGTCACTACAAACGAAGTTCATCTTGCGGTTTCTTTCAGCCGGCGTTTCGGGTATCCTCTGCGGGCTATGAATGCATTTGCCGTTGAGCTACAAGGAGTAAATGTCATGAGGCGGGGACGCTGTCTGCTCAAGGACGTATCGCTCCAGGTCGAACCGGGGACCTGTTGTGCGATCCTGGGGCCCAACGGGTCGGGCAAGTCCACACTCGTTTCGGTTCTGAGCGGCTACACGTGGCCCAGCAGCGGTTCGGTCGCCATCGGCGGGCAGGTGTTCGGCAAGGTGGAACTCGCCCAGGTGCGGCGGGGGATCGGGTTGATCGAGCCTTCGCGCAGTCCGGCCTTCGACGAACCGATACGGGTCCGCGACGTCGTCGCCACGGGGCTGTTCGGGACGATCCGGCGGCTGCCCATTCATCAGGAAGTGAAGGCCGCCCAGTGGCGGCGGGTCGAGGCGGAAATCGAACAGCTCGGGCTCGTCGCCATGGCTGATGGCGTCTTCTCCCAGCTTTCCACCGGGGAGCAGATGAAGGTCCTCCTGGCTCGGGCGATGGCTGCTGAGGCGGGGTTGCTGATGCTCGACGAACCGACCGCTGGCCTGGATATGGGGGCTCGCGCGGTGTGTGTCGGCGTTCTGGAGCGGCTCCTGAACCGCAAGAACCATCCAACCGTAATTGTCGTCTCGCATCACCTCGACGAGTTGCCTCGCAGGGTCGATCAGGTGGTCCTGCTCAAGGATGGCTCGATGTTCGGGGCAGGGCCCCCGGACCGGGTGCTGACGTCCGAGCGGCTGGGTGGCTTGTTCGATTGCCGGGTCCAGGTGATCAAAACGAACGGGCGGTATGTGGCCGACGTTCGCAAGGACGACGGCTGACACGCATGGGAGGCAAAGCAGATGGCGGCCGGAATGGTGCGGAAGTTCTTGAGGCCGGGCGAGTTCTACGCGGGCCGTCAGTCGGTGATCGCCGAGACGCTGGTCGGTTCCTGCGTCGCGGTGTGCCTGTACAACTTCAAGGAGCGGCTCGGGGCGATGAACCACTTTCTGCGGGCCCGCCCTCATGACATGGCGGATGCGGACATCGGCCAGTACGGCGTGCTCTCGACGCGGCGCCTGATCGAGGCGGTGATGCGGCTGGACCCCGAGTTGACGCACTACCGCGCCAGCGTCTTCGGCGGGGCGGCGGTCCTGCGGACGCCCAACGCCGACAACCGGATCGGGGCCGCGAACGTCGAGGCGGCGCTGGAGATCCTGGACGCGGCCCGCATCCGCGTCGTCCACCAGGAAGTGGGCGGCACGCGGGGCCGGCGGATCCGGTTCAACACCGAGAGCGGCGAAATCGAGTGCCGCTTCGCGGGGGACATCCGCGGCTCGAAGGGGGATCGTTGAGTGCGCTCGATGGGGCTCCAGGTTGATTGGCTGCGGGACGTGCTGGAGCGGGTGTACGCCCGGTACAATCACAGGCAGTTCATCGGCTCGGACCCGCTGCAATTCGTCTATCGATACAGGGATCGCCGGGACCGGGAGATTGTCGCGTTTCTGGCTTCGGCCCTCGCCTATGGCCGGGTGCAGCAGATCGAGCGCAGTCTCACACAGCTTTTCGACCGCATGGAGGGCTCGCCGTATGAGTTCACCTTGCGATTCGACAGTCGCAGTCGAGCCAGACTTCGCAGCTTCAAGCACCGCTTCACGACCGGCGATGACCTCTCCGATCTTCTGACGCGGTTCCGCCGGATTCTGGATGAGTTCGGCAGCCTGGAGGCGTTCTTCCTGCAGGGCTATCGCGCGGAGCATGCGACGGTGCAGCCTGCGTTGACCCGATTCTGCGAATCCCTGACCGAAGAGACGCCGCCTTCCGCTGGGTTGAACTACCTGCTGGCCAGTCCGAGCCGGGGCAGCGCGTGCAAGCGGTTGAACCTGTTCCTGAGATGGATGGTCCGCAAGGATGAGGTGGACGTCGGGTTCTGGAAACGCGTCGACAAGGCAAAACTGATCGTACCGGTCGATGTGCACATGGGCAGGCTCTGCCGAATCATGGGCTTTCATGACAGCAAGTCCGCCACCTTGGCCACCGCGACCAAGATCACCGAGGCCTTCGCGCGAATCGAGCCCACGGACCCGGCCAAGTACGACTTCGCCCTCTCCCGCATCGGCATCGTCGAAGGCTGCGACGGCCGCCCCCGGCCCGAGTGCATCGCCTGCGAGCTATCCGGCATCTGCTTGCGAAGTCCGCATGGGCAGAAATGGGACTGACTGCCAAGAAGTGCCTCAGGTCTCTCCGTCAATCCGCAGACTCCACCGTCCCGTGGGCAGATCCAGCAGGGGAAACACGGTGAAAGAAATCGGGCTCATCCGGTTTTTGCGTACTTTTCATGGTGGGTTACGCTACGAGTTCGTAGCGGGTTTCGTGCAGAGCGTAGATCTTGAGTTTGAAGAATTCCGTGTCTCTGAAACCGTAGGCTTTGCGTTGCAGGACGCGAATCTT
>DATIKY010000106.1:0-10300 GCA_035476995.1 Sedimentisphaerales bacterium
TTCCTACACAAACCGCCCGAGGCGGCGTTGCCCCCTCAGGCCGTCTGGATCAATCCGCCCAAGGAGGCCCCAAAAACAACGGATTGATTAGAGCTTAATTGTGAAAAGGAACTGTCTCATTCAACTTGACAACTTCCGTCCGCGCGGGAGACGATCCCCGCCAAGGTGCGCTGGTGCAGCAATACCGGCACGCGACGGAACGGCGTATCAACCAGAAGCCTGGACAGCGCGGACAAAGGGTCATCCACGCCGACGCTGACCACCTCTGTGGTCATATAATCGGCGACCTGGCCCGGCAGGTATTCCTCCTTGTGAACCAGGCGGAGCAGGTCCCGTTCCGAGATCATACCCGCCAGCCTTCCGCAGTCGGTGACCGGCAATCCGCTGATGCTCCTGTCGAGCAACAACGACACCGCGCGATACGCCGGATCGCTCTTCTCGACGCTGACGACGCCGTACTGCATGACGTCCTTGGCCGTCAGTTTGTCCAGAGAACCACAGGCCCCACCGAAATTCGATGCCGGAAGGTCCGACGTTGTCTGAGCACAACCGCAAGGGTTCATTACCCTGCTCCCTCCCTACTGGATCCTACGCATTTTGGATATGTCATCGGGGGACACAAATCTGCCGATAAAATGACCTTCGGCAGATAAACCCCTAGATCTTTACGTGTTCTGCTGGGATCGAAGACAGATCGGTCAAGAATACCTAACTGTACTTACGTAGAAATACTTAGACTCGCCCACCGACAAGGCCGGCATGATCTATATCGACGATATTCGCGTACCGGTGGAAGCTTAGGGATTTACAACCGACCGTTTCCGATTTATCATTTGGCCCCTTGCAGCCTGGAGCGGAAAGAGATCCCAGGCATGGGGCAAGTAGTGAATGGTGAATCACAAAGAGTGAATCGCAGTTTGGCTCGGGGTGCAGAGATGAACGCGAGGAATCTGGCGGGTTTGATTGCCGTGGCGGCCGCTTGTGCCGTTGCGGAGGCGCAAAACACGACGAGTCCGACGAACGCCGGCGCCCCGGCGACAATGAAGGAGAGTAGACTGATGAATATTCACACCGAGTTGTTCGGCCGCACGCCGGAGGGCGGGGAGGCCTTTCTCTATACGCTGGCCAACGCCAAGGGCCTCAGGGCCCGGATCACCAACTATGGCGCGATCGTCGTCTCGATGGAGGTCCCGGATCGTCACGGCAAGCTCGACGACGTGCTCCTGGGCCACGACACGCTCGAAGGGTATCTCACTCGCGGAGGCTGCGCCGCGGCGGTCATCGGCCGATACGCCAACCGCATCGGAAACGCCAGGTTCACCCTCGACGGCATCGAATACGCCCTGGCGGCCAACAATGGGCCCAACCACCTGCACGGCGGCCTCAAGGGATTCGACAAGAAGCTCTGGACGCCGGAGGAAGTGACCGCCTCCGAGAATCAGGCCTGGGTGAAACTCAGCTACCTGAGCAAAGACGGCGAGGAAGGCTACCCCGGCAACCTGCGGGTCCTGGTCACCTATACGCTGACCAACGACGACGAGCTTCGCATGAGCTACGAGGCCCAGACGGACAAGAAAACCGTCGTCAACCTGACGAACCACGCCTACTGGAATCTCGCGGGCCAAGGCAACGGCGACGTCCTGGGCCACGAGCTGATGATCAACGCCAACCGGTTCACTGTCTTCGACAAGGGCCAGATCCCGACGGGAATCACCGTCAGTGTGGCGGGCACCCCGCTGGATTTCCTCTCGCCCCGGAAGATCGGCTCGCGAATCCGCCAGCTCGGCAACGGCTACGACCACAACTACGTCCTCAACGGCGCAGCGGGCGCGATGAAGCTGTGCGGAACCGCCTATGATCCGACGACCGGCCGGTCCATGGAGGTCACGACCACCGAGCCGGGGGTGCAGCTCTACACCGCCAACCACATGAACGGCTCGCTGATCGGCAAAGGCGGGAAGGCCTACGTCAAGTACGCGGCCTTCTGCCTGGAGACGCAGCACTATCCCGATTCGCCGAACAAGCCGCAATTCCCGTCCACGGTCCTGGAGCCCGGCAAGAAGTTCTCCAGCCAGACCGTGCACAAGTTCTCGACGAGATAGCGAGTCCGTGGCCCGTGACCCGCAATACGGATCACGGGTCACAAGCCACGGGTCACATTCTTCAGCCCTTGACCTTGGCGATCTCGTAGACGACGGTGCCGCCCCCGGTGTACTGGCAGACGTCGGGGCACTGTACGTAGGCCTTGGTCTTGTCCTGCTTGCCGTCGATGCCCCATTCGGCGGGTTCGGAGACCCGCAACGCGTTGTACCAGGGCATCAGCGAGGCCAGGCCGTGCATGCAGACCGGAATGTCGCTGACGAGCTGGTAGCAGGCCTTGAGCGTGAAGGAATCGCCGGTCTTGTGGACGGGACAATGACCTTTGACCTCTTTGACGGTGATGACCAGATCCATGCTTTGGGCTCCTCAAATCGGGTTCGGTTTCCCTCTACTATGCCACGGCCGGCGGATTGTTCAAGCGCGGACCCTGCAAAACGGTCGATACCATGTGAAACATCGACATCGTGGGCGAAATCCGCTATGATGATCGGCCAGAAAGGAGACAGACATGGCAGGTGAGTTGGTCGGAATCATTGGCGGCACAGGGTTGGGCGACGCGCTGGCTGCACGGTTGTCGCAAGCGGAACACCGAGAGATTGAGACGCCGTTCGGCAGAACGAGCGGGCCCGTCCTCGTGGGCAGGATGGGCAATCGCAGGATCGCGTTCCTGAATCGTCATGGGCCCAAGCATACGCTTGCGCCCAGCCAGGTCCCGTACGCCGCGAACCTCTTCGCGCTCAAGTCTCTCGGCGTCCACTCGCTCATCGCCACCGGGGCCGTCGGTTCGCTGCGAGAGAAGATCGCGCCGGGCAACCTCGTCCTGGTCGACCAGTTCATCGACAAGACGTTCCGACGGAAGAGCACGTTCTTCGACGGTTTCGGCGCGGTCCACTGCGAGTTCGCCCGCCCGGTCTGCTCCCGTCTCAAGGAGACCCTGCTTCACGTCGCGACACCGCTGAACGTCACCATCCACACGAATGGAGTGTACGTCTGCATGGAAGGCCCCCAGTTCTCCACACGGGCCGAGTCGTTGATGCATCGCCATTTGGGAGGGGACGTCATTGGGATGACCGCGATGCCCGAGGCCAAGCTCGCCCGCGAGGCCCAGATGTGCTATGCTCTGATCGCGATGGCCAGCGATTACGATTGCTGGAGGCCCCACGAGAAGGACAAGGCCAGGGAGACGTTGCTCGAAGAGATCCTGTCCAACCTCAAGACCGCCACGAACAACTGCCTGGCCCTGATCGAGGCGCTGTTGGCCAGCGACAAGGTGCTCGTCCACGAGGATTGTCCCTGCCGCAAGAGCCTGGAACTGGCCGTCTGGACGAACCCGGCCGCCATCGATCCCCAGGAGAAGCAGCGGCTGGCAACTCTGTTCGAGTGAAGCCGGCGGATTTGAAAGGGTCGTCAAATGGCAAGCCGGATCTCCGTCGTTCTCATCGCCGCGGTCGTCATGTCTCTGGCAGGATGCCGGCAGCCGCAAACGCAGGAGGCTCCCAATGAGAAACAGGCCCGACTCCTGGCGGCCCAGAGCGCCGACCTGCAGAAGGCGTTGGCCGCCAGGGACGACCAGATTGCGACCCTCCAACGCAAGCACGCCCAGGACCTCGAGCAGCGGGACGCGGAACTGGCCCAATGCAGGGCCCGCATCGAAGCCCTGCAAAGGGAAGTCGACAAAGGAATCGCCGAGCGGGTCGGCAGCCTGACGACCGCGGTCATGGACGACAACGCCAGGCTCCGCAAGGAGATCGAGCGGCTCAAGAAACAGTCCGAGGCAAAGAACTGAGGACAAGTCCCATTCGTCCCATAGGTTCTATTCGTCCTATCGGACTCATGGGACAGATCGGACGAATAGAACGCACACCGTATCGCCTTACGTCTCCGCGTGGGCGCAGACCTTTTTCACCGCTTCCACCGAGCCCGGCAGGTTGTTGTCCAGGTGGTGCCTCTTCATCGCCGCCGCGACCAGGCCGACGAACATCGGTTGCGGCCGCAGCGGTCGGCTCGTCAGGCACGGATGCGCCTGCGTTCCCATGAAGAACGGATGGTTCGGCAATTCGAGGATCTGCATGATCGGCTGATCGGGGGCCTTGCCCGAGAAGACCATGCCGTGCTTTTCCAGCATTTCGATGTAACGCGGATCGACCTCGTAGCGGTGGCGGAATCGCATGCGGACGGTGTCCTTGCGGCCGAAGAGGTCCCAGGCGATGGTCTTGGGCTCGATCTTGACGTCGCGCCCGCCCAGGCGCATGTTGCCGCCCAGGCCTTCGATCTTCTTCTGCTCGGGCAGAATGTCGATCACCGGCTCGCTGCACTTGGCGTCGAGTTCCGTGCTGCCGGCGTCCTTGAGGCCGCAGACGTTGCGGGCGAAATCGATGACGGCCATCTGGAACCCAAGGCACAGGCCCAGATAAGGCAGGTTGTTCTCCCTCGCGTACTTCACGCAGGCGATCTTGCCCTCTGAACCCCGGGCGCCGAATCCGCCCGGCACGATGATGCCGTCCACGTCAGCCAGGTTCTTGGCGACGTTGGCGTCGGTGATCGAGGTTGTCTCAATCCACTTGATCTTGACGTCGCAGCCCAGCGCGACGCCCGCGTGCTCCAGCGCGTTGATGATCGACGCGTAGCTGTCGCGGACGGAGGTGTACTTGCCGGTGATGCCGATCGTCGTCTCGTATTTGGCGGTCCCGATCTTGTCGGTGAAGTCGCACCACCGGGCCCAGGCCTTCCGCTCGTGGCGCAGGTTGATCCGGTCCTCGATCTTGAGCAGCCTCAGGACCTCGAAGTCCAGGCCGTGCTCGCGGAGCATCGCCGGGATCGTGTAGATGCTGGTCGAATCGTGCAGGCTGATCACCCGCTCCAGCGGCACGTTGCTGTAGACGCTGATCTTCTGGCGGGCCTTCTCGTTGACCGGGTTCGTCGCCCGACACACGATGATGTCCGGCTGGATTCCCAGTTGCATCACCTGCTTGATCCCGAGCTGGGCGGCCTTGGATTTCTGCTCGCCCAGGGCTGGAGGCTCCATGATGTACGTCAAAGCCACGAAACAACTGCTGCCGGGGCCTTCCTCGTAGGCCAGCTCGCGCATCGCTTCAATGAAATAGGCGTTCTCCAGGTCGCCGACGGTCCCGCCGATCTCGACGAAGACGACGTCCGCCTTGCTGTCGGCGGCAAGCTGCCGCAACCGCAGCTTCACCTCCCCAGTCACGTGGGGGATCATCTGCACGTCCCGGCCGAGGTAGTCGCCGTGGCGTTCCTTGCTCAGCACGGAGCTGAAGATCTGGCCGCTCGTGGCGAAATTCGCCCGGCTCAGGTCCTGGTCGAGGATCCGCTCGTAGGTGCCCAGATCCATGTCGGTCTCCATTCCGTCGTCCAGGACGAAGACCTCGCCGTGGCGGAAGGGATTCAGGGTGCCCGAGTCGATGTTCAGATAGCCTTCCAGCTTGATCGGGGCCACCTTTAACCCCTTGTCCTGCAAGAGCTTGGCCAGGCACGAGGAGAAGATCCCCTTGCCCAGCCCGCTCATGACCGTGCCCATGACGAACACGTAGCGGGTCTTGCCTTTCTTATAATTCGGCGGCATCGGCGCGAAGAACTCGCTCTCGGTTGATGTGTCGACAATCTTCGTCAACAGGTCTCTGCTATCGGTCATCTGAGTCCCAACCTCAAAATGTTCCATGTTCTGCAATTCTATCGTCCAGTCGGCACGCTATTCACTTACTCGGGTCCGTCAACCAACGACTTCTTGGGGCTCTGCCCCAAACCCCGGCATTTTTCGCTTTGGGCCAATGACATGATAGCATGGCAAGAGCGTCTGCCTCGCCCCTTGGCGACGCCGGGCCTTGTCGGTAATCTGGAGTCGCTGCTGCGGAGGATAGGCCGGGACCCCAAACGCGATGTGTCGCGCTTGGGAACCCTGCTCTGCTGGCAAGCACCCCGCCCCCGGGCGGCAGCCCGCATTGCGGGAGGGCAGCAGTCCAGTGGCATGGGCGATGCCGTCGGTACGGTGGCCCCCGGTCCGGAGGGCCGCTGCGCGTCCGGGCCTTGCTTTCACAACATGCTGCTGGCGCAAAGCGAAAAATGCCAGGGGTCCGGGGACAGCGTCCCCGGCCGTAGGTCACAGTCCCACCAAGAAGTGTGCAATAATCCTGAGCCATTCTATTGTCCTATCCCCCAGCGTGCCGCATCCCGTCATTCCCGCGAAGCGGGAATCCTGAATACCACCGAATGGTTGTGGACCCCTGCTTTCGCAGGGGTGACACGCCAAGAGAGACCGTGTCGCCATATTAATTGAACATCATTCAACTCTTGCCCATTATTTCAGAGTATTCCGTCACAATCCGCTCGAAATCCTTTTGATATCCGTACTGTGATCTAATGATCCCGTTAATGCTCAAAGCATAACCCAGGCAATGGCGCATCAGTTCATCGCGTCCTTCGCCCCGATTCGTGTACGTGGCTACCAGTACACTCGGATCAAGGTGTACCGCGCTATTGAACCTGCAATAGAACATTGCGTGAACGTGTTGAGAGTAATGGTTTCCCAACTGCTCGATGACCTGTTTCAGGTTGGGCATTTCCCTGACAGTCAGCTTCTTCTTCAATTCCTCCAGCTTATTGCGCTCTGTCTGATGGTGTTCTTTGTCTTCCGCTGGAACGATGCTATCAAAATCATCGAATAGCTTTATCCCCTCCGCGTATGCCGTCTTCTCCCAGCTCTGAATCCTTTTTGTGATTGTCTCGGGAGAATGATCTTGGTCCTTGCAGCCATCAAGACACCATGTAAACTTCGCATCCAACTCCCCGAGGCAACGCATAAGAGCCTTGGCTGGCCATTCATGCCCCTCATACAAGAGCCGCATGATGGCCGCACAGTAATCTGCGGATGCACTCGTCACGCACACACATAGTTTGTCGATCAGACTCCGATTCTGCTGGTTAGAACCTATCTTCTTGTCGAGCAGTTCACGAGTCTCCTTGTACCATGTGGCTATCATACTCCCGGGATCTGTGGTTGAATTCATCATACCTCATCTCCCTTGTATCGTTTCGCAAACGCCGCATACTGCTCCGGCGTATCGATCCCTTCGCAGGTGTGCTCCACCTTGCCGACGAGAATCGTGTAGCCGTTCTCGATGGCGCGGAGCTGCTCGAGTTTTTCGAGCTTCTCCAGCGGCGTCTGCGGCTGCGAGGTGATCTCCATGAGAAAATCCCTGCGATAGGCGTAAATCCCAATATGACGCAGGTAGGAGCCTGCATCGCCCACACCCGCACGGTCCCTGTCGTAGGGAATCACCGAACGGGAGAAGTAGATGGCCCTGGCGGGCGGCGCGTCCTGCGTCGTGCGTCCTGCGTTCTGCGTAAGGGCAGGCCCCCGTGCCTGCCCTGCATCGGGCCACGAGCCACGGGCCACGGGCCACGACACCACCACCTTCACCACGTTCGGGTCGGCGATTTGTTTGCGGGCCGCGAAGGGGGCCGCCAGCGTGGCCATGGAGGCGTCGGGGTTGTCCAGCATCAGCCGGGCGAGGGAGTCGATGTGATCGGGATCGATCCGGGGCTCGTCGCCCTGGACGTTGACGACAATATCTGCGTCGGACCGGCCCACCGCCTCCGCGATTCTATCCGTCCCGCTGTTATGTTCGGGCGAAGTCAGGATGCATTCGGCCCCGAACTGCTTCGCGGCTTGGACGATCTTCTCGTCGTCGGCCGCGATCACCACGCGCTGAGGGAGCCTGGCTTTGCACGCCTGCTCCCAGGTATGCTGGATCAGGTACTTGCCGGTATCTTTGGCGAGAACCTTCGCGGGGAATCGTGTGGAGGCGTACCGAGCAGGAATACAAACGACAATCTTCACGTTACCCATACCCGAACTTCGACCACGTCTAGCTCAGTCAGCGATGCATATGCTTCGGAAAGGATGCCCGTTGCGGCCACGTGCCCCAACCTCAACGGGCCCCATCTTACGGTCCGCAACCGTCTTTGTCAATCGACTCGCGACCGATTCCTCCGTCAGCAGTTGCGGTTCGCCCCCTGGACGGGGATGACGCAGGGGGGCGGGTCGAAATGTCACGAGATCTAAACCGCGATCAGGAAGGGAGTTATACGCATCAAGAATGATTCGTACGCGGGAGGGACCTGTCGTCCCAGGTGCAACCGAAGGAATCTGGGCTTTCAAGAACTTCAGCTCTTCAAGAACCTCAAGTGTTGAGGAGTGGAGGTCCTTGAAGAGTTGAGCGCCCTGAAAAGGCACAAGCAGGGCGGTCTCCTCGGCAGTCCAAAAGAAAAGGCCCCGCCCAGGGGGCGAGGCCTCGTCATGTTCACGTGCGATGGCGTCCTTAGCAGGGGACGACATTCGTCGCGCAGGGGCCTTTCTTGCCCTGCCCGACGTTGAACTCCACCGACTGATTCTCATCCAGCGAAGCGTAGCCCTGCGTCTTCACTTCCGAGTGATGGACGAACAGATCCTGCCCGCCATCATCGGGAGTAATGAAGCCAAAACCCTTGCTCGCGTTGAACCACTTCACTTTACCTCTTGCCACTGATGTACTCCTGAGGCCAAATTCCGGCCTGCAAACAGACTATCCCTCTTTTTGTCGAACAAAGGGGTAAACTCCGAGGGAGGAAAGCGTACTCCTTAAACAACTTCCCCATTCTATCGGTCCGCCGGGCCGGTGTCTACAGGAAATCCACAAATAAAAATAGGCTCATCCGGCCGTCGCGCCGTTTGGGGGTCCTGACGCGCCTTGAGAAGGCCGACGGAGCAGCCGGCCCCTTGCGTCGGACGGGCTCCCGGATTATTCTGGTGGCGACCGTGAAAAGCGTTTGGCACGACATTCGATTCGAAGGGCACAGAGCATGGTGTTGACGTCGATCATCCTGGTCGCGGCGATCGTTTCCGCGACCGCCCAGGAGGGGATTTCACAGAACGGTTCGTCGCAGGCGGTTTTCCTGGCGGTTTCTGTCGAAGACGGCTTCGACGCGGCAGCCCCGGCCGCCGACACGAACGACTCCAAGACCAAGCCGATCTCCGTCCCGCTGGCCAGGACCGCGCTCGATCTCAAGGCGATCCCGTTCAAAATCGTGCACGAGACCTATCGCCAGACCCAGGGCAAGCGCAACTGGGAGATCTTCATCCGCAACGCCGACGGTTCGGACCCGGTCAATCTGACGAACACCCCCGACCTCGACGAGATGTATCCCCACGTCTCCCCCGACGGCACGAAGATCTGCTTCGTCGCCGACGAAGGCCGGGGTCGTAACCGCGTCCGCCACGTCTATTACATGAACATCGACGGGACCGGCCGCGTCCACGTCGCCGCCAACGGCCGGGAGCCCTGCTGGTCCTTCGACGGCAAGAGCATCGCCTATCTCAAGGGCGAGTACGAACGCTACACCACCCGCGAGTACGCCACCAGCGGCCTGACCTATTACCACATCGAAGAGAACTGGCATCAGCCGCACCAGAACACCGAGCTGCACCATCTTTATGCCATCTGCTGGTCGCCCGACGCCAAGTGGTTCGTCGCCGCCGTCCAGGGCGGCATGGGCTACAGCGACACGATCATCGCCTTCGAAGCCTTCGGCAGGCGGGTCTTCGACCTGGAGCGATTCGGCGTCCGCGGCTGCCGGCCCGAACTCAACGCCGACGGCACCCGCATGGTCTGGGGCGAGACCGACTGGAACCTACAGACCGCCGACATCGACCTGAAGTCCGACGAGCCCAAAGTCTCCAACGTCCGCGACATCCTGCGGGTCGCCCGCCAGTACAAGGTCTACCACGTGGACATCTCGCCCGACAGCCAGTACATCGTTTTCAGTTACGGCCCCTTCTCCGGCGGCCAGCAGGTCGGCGGCATGGCCGAGGGCTGGGACCTGTGCGTCTCGAACCTGGACGGCAACTGGGTCCAGATCACCGACGACGACCTGCACAACAAGGAGCCCGACTGGGTGCCACTGAAGAATTGATGATCGATGATTGATTATTGATGATTGATGAGCCTGGGCGTCCGGCCGGTTCGTAGTGTGCCCGTAAGGGCATATCCTCTCTTCTAGTCCCGAGTGTCTGGAGGACCCCGCATGAGTGTTCCCCTTCGTGACCGGCAGGCCAGCTTCTTCGACGTGTCTTTCCTGACCCAGAACCTGTTTGACGGCCAAGACCCGTACAGCCTGTTTCGTCAAAAGGTGTTGCCGGCGTTGG
>DATIKY010000107.1:0-2080 GCA_035476995.1 Sedimentisphaerales bacterium
CGCCGCGACCCTGTAATACGAGAAGAAAGGAGATCTGTATCCGTATGAAAACAACCAGCCACAGGCTTTCGCGAGGCAACCCAGGGAAAACGACCTCCGGCGCCTTCCCCCGGCCGCCGCCGCCGTGATTCTCTAGCTCCCTGCACGCCTCACAGAAAAGCTACACCCACTCTCCAACAACCTGGGTTTTTCAGCCGAATCAAATGTGCAGGTCTGACCCTCGGCCGCCGGACTGCGATCCTGTACCTGTTGACGGTGGCGGTCTGCGCCCTGGTCTCCGGCCTGATCCTGGACGCGATCGTCACCCCCACCCACGTCCATCACGCGATGTCCCACGCCCGTCGTGGAACACGCCTCCGCTGTAATCCTGCTGACCCTGCTCGGCTACGGTTTCTGGGCCGGCCGCCGCAAGTAGCGGGATACGGTTCGGTCTGCCGCGGTAGGGTGTGCCCCGCACACCCTACCGCTGATTTCGCCCTCGGGTTTCGACTTCGAGAAGAACCCTGGGATGATCTCACCGGCTCAGCCGGCTGCCGGCGCGACGCAATAGATGTAGGCAAGAGGGCCGGCCCCGGTGTTCTGGACATCGTGCAGCGTCTCCGGGGGGATGTAGGCGACCTTTCCCGCTCCGACCGGCAGTCGGTCGCCATTGCCCAGGAGCAGTTCCCCCCGGCCGCTCAGGAACACGAGCAGTTCCTCGTGATTCTTCGTGCTGTGTTGTCCGCAGGCCTTGCCCGGCTCCAGGTACACTCGGCCGGAGCGCATCCCATGGGTCTGAGGTTTTCCTTCCAGAATTCGCTGGTAATCCGGCTGACTGTTCAGTTCCAACGTGAATGCTTGCGATGAAGCCATGTGATCTCCTTGAAAATCGTTTGCAAAGACTATTACCGTCGCCGTTAATACGGGTTCGGTGGTTCTCTGTCAACCATCTCGTATCCTGGTCGGAAAGAACGAAAGGGCGTTGGTCACGCGACGAATGCCCGGTCTTCTGAAGAAAAGGGAGGATTTGTGACGCACGAAGCCGGATCGCTGATTGTTGCCGCCGTGTCAATCGGGTTTCTGCACACTCTGCTGGGGCCCGATCACTATGTGCCCTTTATCATGATGTCCTGGGCGAGGAACTGGTCGGCCGCCAGGACTGCCGTCATCACCTTGATTTGCGCCCTGGGCCACATCGCGGGGTCCGTGGTGCTGGGCCTTGTCGGCGTGTCGCTGGGCCTTGCGCTCAAGGGATTGGAGGGGACCGAATCGGTTCGAGGCGACATCGCGGCGTGGCTGCTCATCGCGTTCGGTCTGGCTTACACCATCTGGGGAGTTCGCTACGTCTACCGCCGCCACCCGCACCAGCACACCCATCCGCACCTCGTGAAGGGGCCTCACGATCATCTGCATGCCCATACCCATCTGGGGGAGCACAGCCACGTCCACGACGCTGAATCGGCGAAGACACTGACTCCCTGGGTGCTCTTCGTCATTTTCGTTTTCGGGCCCTGCGAGCCGCTCATCCCTATGTTGATGTACCCGGCCGCCCAAGGCGGGTACCTGGATCTGATCGTCGTGACCGCGGTCTTCGGGATCGTCACCGCGGCGACCATGCTGGGGGCGGTCTTCCTCGGTCGGGCCGGCGTGGACTTCCTGCCCCTCAAGAAGATTCAGCGGTACAGCCACGTCCTGGCGGGGGCCACGATCCTCCTGTGCGGCCTGGCCATCCGATTCCTGGGGCTCTGAAAGAACCTGGCTCATTCGGTTCTCCCGCACTCCTGGGGCGTAACAGCCCTCCTTCCGCGAATTGGGTTCGTTTCGCAGGTGGACTCGTGAAGCGGGGGGAGAACAGTGTCAGACCTACACATTTGATTCCGCTGAAAAACCCCGCATCCATTTTGGGGATTATCCTTGTCTTTTATAGCGGGGTCGAGTAGACTGCGGGAGTAAGGCAATGGAGTGTCTGGAGGACCCCGCATGAGTGTTCCCCTTCGTGACCGGCAGGCCAGCTTCTTCGACGTGTCTTTCCTGACCCAGAACCTGTTTGACGGCCAAGACCCGTACAGCCTGTTTCGTCAAAAGGTGTTGCCGGCGTTGG
>DATIKY010000108.1:0-4495 GCA_035476995.1 Sedimentisphaerales bacterium
GAACAGGGGATTCCCCGCCCAAGCGGGAGCCACGACAGCCATCACCAACAGGACAGTCAGGTTCAATGCTTTCATGCTGCCTCCAACCGATTCTTGACAGACGAATCCGCAACGTCTTGGCGACCGTATTATGGCCCCAGGCAGGCCAGAAGTGCAAAAGAAAAGAGGCTCATCCGATTCTCGCGTGCTTCTGTGTGACCCGTCGTGCCATGACCGGGGACGCTGAGCCCGGACCGGGACCCCAAACGCGATGAATCCCGTTGGCGAACCCGATCCGGCATGTTCCCGCTTCTCGCCGGCAGCACGGCAGTAGGACCGTCGCCAATCTGCCAGACGGAGTCCGGCCACGGAATTCCCGGAGGAAACCGGGGGCAGGTACGAATGGCGCTGCCGTCGTGGTGGGTGCGGCCGGGATCGGCCCTTCGTTTACGCTTCAAGCAGGCGTTGCAGCTTCTGATACAGTTCTCGCCCCACCCAGGCGTCCGTGGCCGCATATTCGATCTGCGCGGGAGTCAATGCGCCTCGGTCCCAGTTCGATGTCTGGGAGCTTTTGGATACCCGGAATCCCAGCAACAGCGTGGCCAGCCCGCGAAGACCATGATGCGTGCAGCCTGCCTTCTTGGCAAGTTCTGCCACATCCACGAACCCTGCCGGCGTGAACGGGGCCAGCTTGTTCAATTCCTGCACGTCGCGATCCCAGGCGACGCCCGCCTTGACGATCTGGGGATCGGCCAGCAGGCCAAGCAAGGCCGGGGACAAACGGCAATACCGCAATTGAAAGATGTAAGCCCCCTGCTCCCCGACCAACTGCAGGACCGCAGGCGGGTGGCTCTGCCCCACGCGGAACGTCGGGCGTGTTTCGGTGTCAAACCCCAGGACCGTCTCCGTTTCCAGCTCCCTGACCGCCCGCTCGACGTGTTCGGGGCTGTGAATCAGATGGATCGGTCCCTGGTACTTGCCGATCGGATGCGCGTTGATCTGTTCCTTGGTCATCCGAGGCCGTGCCGCGTCGGACGATGTGTCAGATTCCGTGCGTGTATTCCGCTCTGTCATGGTTGCATCCGTTGTCAGTTCGACACCAGCAGGCAGGCGTGCTTCATTTGGGACCACGCCGCCTCGAACCGGGGCCAGGGTATGGCGGCGAAGCCGTGCGCGGGGTCCATGACGAGGACCTGTCGAGAGTCGAATCCGGTCACGACGACGAAGTGGTCCTGACGCGGATTGAGCGTCCAAGCCCACACCCGCCAGGCGGAGCCCAGGACCGGCACGCCGTCAAAGAAATATCGGCCGTGCGGCAAACGCACGGCGCAAATCAAAGGCCTGCCTTTGCCGATCTGTTCCCCGACTTTGGTACGGGACTCGTCATCCATGGAGATGACGTAGGCCTTGAGTCCCTCAGCCTGGGCGATGGCCTGAAGTTCCAGGAGCAGGTACGGACGGGGCTCCGGCGTCGGGTACTTTTCGAGGATACCCTCTTCCGGAAGCTCGACGTCCCAGTACGTCAAGACGCTCGACAGGCACGCGGGGCCGCAGGTGTAATTCCGGCTCTGCCGGGCGACCGCCACGGTGCAGTACGTGAAGTCCCCGTAGCGGCGATGGAACGAGGGGTCGCTGGTACTCGTCGGCAGCGAGCCGCAGCCTTGCACGAGGATGCAAGCCGTCAGCCAGAACGGCAGGGACGACCGCCGCAGGCCACGAGCCCACATGCGCGCAAGACCGCAAGTCGGCACTACGGGCTTGGCCATAGGTGTCTCGTTCTTGCCTCCTGGAAAACACACGCGGCTGATCAGAGATTGCCGGTGAGGTACAGGACGAGGAACACCACCCCGACGACGGCCAGGACGAGAACCACCCCGTCGCCGCCGGCGACGGCAGCGAACTCATCGGCGTCCTGGGCCTGTTGGGCGGCGAAATCGGCGTCCTCAGCGGGGGTGAACGGCTCCCTCGATACGCCTCCGGCAAACGCAGGCGTTGCGATGGACCAGATGACGCAAGCGAGCAGAAAACAGGGAATCATCCGTGACATATCTTGTCTCCTTATCCTGCCATGCTGTACAACCTGCCAGCGGCCAACTTTCGAGCCGCAGACCTTTCGAGCGACACGATAGTGCGAGGCCGCGACGATTTCAAGCGCGGATTGCATGGATTCACGGTTTTGGCTGTTCGGATTTGTCAACGTTCCCGCTCCTGCGAGGTCGTGCTTCGGATTTCCGGTTCCGACGGCATCCGCGGGGCATAGCCGGCTTGCAGTTGGCCGCAGGCGGCCTGGATGCCCCGGCCCATGCGGAAACGGATCGCGGTCTCGACGCCCGCCTCCTTCAACACCTCCGCGAACTTCTGGATTCGGTCCCGGCTGCTGCCGGCGAACTCGCAGCCGGAGAAGGGGTTGTGCTCGATCAGGTTCACGTTGTACATCAGGCCGCGAAGGAGCTTGACCAGGAGCTTGGCGTGGTTGACCGTGTCGTTGACCTTCTCCATCATGACGTATTCGAACGTCACGCGCTGGCCGGTCTCGGCCTGGTAGGCCCGCACCGCTTCGAGCAACTCGGGGATCGGGTGCTTGCGGTTGATGGGCATGAGCCGGTCGCGCAGGGCGTCGGAGGGGGCGTTCAGGGAGATCGCCAGTCGAGGGCGGATCTCCTCCTTCGCGAACCGGCGGATCGCGGGGGCCACGCCGGAGGTGCTGATCGTGATGTGCCGGATGCCGATGTTGCGGCCACAGGAATGATTCAGGATCCGGATGGACCGCAGCACCGCGTCGTAGTTCTGAAACGGCTCGCCCATGCCCATGTAGACGAGGTTGGTGATTCGAGGCCGGGTTTCGGAAGGGTCAAGTTTCAAGTCTGAAGTCTCAAGCGGGGAACCGGAGTCCGCCGCACTTGACACTTCACACTTCACGCTTGAGACTTCGACCGCGTAGACCTGGTTGACGATCTCGCCTGCGGTCAGGTTCCTGCGGAAGGGGATCCTGCCGGTGGCGCAGAAGTCGCAGCCCATCGGGCAGCCCACCTGCGTCGAGACGCACAGCGTCAGGCGGTCTTCGTCGGGCAAGAGCACCGACTCGATCCGCTCGCCGTCGGCCAGTTCGAAGAGGTACTTGGCCGAGCCGTCGGGGTCGCGGAGGCCATCGACGACCTGGATCTGCGAGATGACGTGGCCCTGCTCGGCGAGCTGGGCGCGGAACGCCTTGCTGAGCGTGGTGAGGGCGGCCAGGTCCCGGCCGTTCTGGGCGTGGATGAACTTGAACAGGTAGCCGGCGAGGTATTTCTTCTGCCCGAGTCCGACGACGATCCGCTCGAGCTCTTCCAGCGTCTTGTCTTTGAGATCTCTATTCATTCTCCCATTCTACCACACCGGAGCCGCTCCGTCGAATCCAACCGCAGGTCGGCGTACCCCCGCCGCAACATGGGATCGTGCCCGAGGTCTCGGCCCTGCACGAGAAGGCGGCTTTCTCTCAGCGGCTTCTGCCGATCAGATCGAGCTTTTCCTCCTTGGCCCACTTGTAGCCGTGCACGCCCAGGTACGACAGGAGCTTGTAGTGGAAGGCCAGGAACGTGTCCTGGCTGAGGATGGAGGCCATCGCCTCGGTGATGATGACCCGACGGAGCAGCTCCTTGCCGGTGCAGTTGTCCACGAGGATGCGGCGTTCCTGGATGTCCCGGAAGAGCTGGGGGGCCAGACCGTCGATCCCCATCTGGATGCTGGTCGCCAGGAACTCGTCGTCGATGTGCTTGAGTTCTTCTTCGAGGGCCAGGAAGCCGTCCTGCCGGATGGTCGATGCGTACTTGCGGAGCTTGATAATCAGCTCGAAACACTCCCTCTTGTCCTCGATGCTGCACTGGATGCGTTCGGCAAATTGCCAATCGTAATAGAGCATGACCGTCTCCTTCGTTTCCGTTCCTGTCTGCCGGGCGTTCCCATCGAATCCCTGCTCACGGGCCCCCAGGCGAAATGACCATCGTCGGGCGGACATGATACCGGCAAGAGGCGGGCCTCGCAAGCCATCACAGAAAGCTGTGGGACAAACGCCGAGTCGGCGATTCCGAAGTCCGCGATGGCGAGGCTTCGGGAAGGCCCGCCCGGGTGAACTTCCCCGACGAACGGCCGCCCGAGCGACGGGCCCAGCAATCCGCAAGATACTTCGTGAGCCACAGAGGACCCAGAGCCCACAGAGAAAGCGGCAGCGGTGGGGTGGACTCCGCCCCCCCATCTTCTCCGAACGCTCCCACGCGGCGTCCCGCCGCATCGGGTCACGGGACACGGGCCACAAATCGCCGCGCCGCCGTGCCTGACATTCCGTTCCCGCCCCCGGTGTTCTCGGTCGAGGAACGACAAACAAGATTCGGGATGGCGGAAAAAGTACCTGACACGAATGGCACTGCCTTGATCGTGGTTGGCGCGGAGCTTGGGCGGCGGTGCCAGAGGCTGTGGTGCCATTTCATCGTGGATGAAGATCTTGCTCTGCGCCGTCAGATCGGTATCATGGTTTTGGCCT
>DATIKY010000109.1:0-3161 GCA_035476995.1 Sedimentisphaerales bacterium
TGAATCGCGTTTGGGGTCCCGACCTATCCTCCGCCATCATGTTTCTGGCTTAACGCGGAAAATCCCAGGGGTCCGGGGACAGCGTCCACGGCGGCCGGCCGTTGCCCTATCTCCAAGTACGCAAAAACCGGATGAGCCATACTTTTGTAGAATCCTGATGAAGACTTGCGGATTCTGGGACTCCTTCGTAACATGGTCCCGATCGAGAGAGTCTTAAGCTGGAGCCTTGCGGAGCAACCAATGCCAACTGACTGGATGGAGAACTCTCATGAAGACTGCGAGCATTCTTTGTACTGTGGCGGCATCCCTGTGTTTGTCCCCCCTGGCGTTTTCGCAAACCGCGATGGACGCAGCGGAAATCCAGGACATTCTCAGGCAACTGACAAGCCAATCCTATACCACGTGGATTGCCGCCGGAACGATCGACGCGACACGTCAGGAATACGGCGCTGCGAAAGTCAGCGACCCGGCTGTGATCAGGAGCGAGATCGACAACGCCATTCACCAGTACCAGACCAGCCCCGGCAAAAGGGAATTGTCCTCGGACGCTCAGAAAATGGCGCTGGACGCGATCCCGTTCAACGTGCGTTACAGGCTGGCCAACGAGTACTCGATGACCTCCCGGCACACCGTGAAATACGACCATGGGCGGTTCTATTGGGAAATCAACGTCAGTTCCCGCACCGATTCGGTCAAGCCGGATGCGACCCTTGCGGAGAACTACATGACCGACGAATTCGACCTGGCCACCAACAGGCAACGGATCTTCGCCTGGGACGGACAGAAGTACACCACGTACAGTTCGGGAGGACAGGCCACCGTCGACGCCGCGGACCGTCTCGGTTCGCCTGTCGTGACCGGGCCTCTGACCGCCGGCCTGATTCCGTGGGGCTTCGGCAAATTCGCGTACGAAAGCCTCTCGACCGCGTCTGTATCGGCCAGTCAGATCGGGACGGATGATTCCCCGCTCGTGCGGATGACGATCGACCATTCCGACGGCACGACGAGCGATCTGACCCTCGACCCGTCGAAAGCCTGCGCGGTGACCAGCGCCACGCTGACGAGCCCTGCCGGTCTGGTTGTGACCTACACGCTTTCGGGACACGAGTCGATCGGCGGTCGATGGGTGCCCTCGTCGGTCGCCGTCGAACGCAGGAATCTGCCCGTCGCCAGCCAAGTGCCGACCTCGGAGCAGTGGACCTTCACATCCATCAGCGTCGCTATGCCGTCGCTGGGCAGTTTCGACATATCCGTCGCGATGGACGACACCGTCGAGTACGCGGCGCCCATGCAGGCCTCGTCGGCGATCTACACCAATTCCTACGAGACCGACACGGATGAGCTGCTGGCCGAACGGCTGGCCTACAGCGTCGCCAAGGTCTCGCGAAAACAGAATTGCGCCACCGCCGCGGTCCGACGCGTGGCAACGACGTTCGGCAAACCCGTCTCTCCCACCGCCCTGGCGGGTCTCGTAGGTCCCGATGGCAGCACGAGCCTGTACGATTTGAAGCAGTTCGCCCAGGGACTGGGGCTTCACGGCCGCGTCGTGAAAACGGATCTGGCCGGCCTGGGAAGCCTCGGGGCCGCCAAAGCCATCCTGCATATCCCGGGCAGAAAACATTTCGTCGTGGTCGATCGCGTGGACGACCAGCATGTCTGGTTGATCGATCTGTCGAACCGCAGGTTCTACTATCGCCAGAGCGTACACTTCTTCCCCCTGGAATGGACCGCAGGCGCCGCCTTGCTGGTGTCGGACCGACCCATTTCAGGCCTGTTCAGCGAGATCCCAGATGCTGGCAGCAGAAACCTGGCCGGAGGAGACGGGTACGCCTGCAATGTCCATGTGCAGGAGGATGATCTTGTTCCCTGCGAGTATATTTTTGGGGTGTGCCAGGGTTACTATGTCATCTACTATGATCGGTGGGTCTGCGGAGAAGCCCAGAGCGGCAGTTGTACCAACATACAAATGCTCAGATGGCTGCAGAGCCCTTGTATACCTGATCCGATCGCCGTGTGCACGTATTCCGGAGAATGGACCTTCAGGTATATGCGAGCTTGTCAGTAGTCGAAAGACCGATGGAGAACGAACAACTCACTCGGACTGAGGCGCGTCACAGGCGATCTGTTCAAGCCAGTGTCCGCTGAACTGAATAAGATCGTAGAAATCGACGCGATGATCCGCAGTCAGGTCGAATGCGGAATTGTCATCGTTTACGGCAGAGCCCCACGAAGGGGACATCCGCAGCGTCAGGAGGGCAAAGTCCTCGAAGTCGACGGAGTTGTCGCCGGTGAAATCGCACGATGGAACATGAGTGAAGGACAGCACCTCGATGGGCACGTCCCAAGCCACGTCCAGATCGTACAGCCTGAGTTCGCACGAGCCAACTTGTTCCGCACGATAATCCAGGATGAACCAATCGCCCGGCAAGGGACGGAAACCATTGAGGAACTCGAAACCCAGGGATTCCGGCCCGACAATCGGGTCCATCACTGCCGTATCATCATCTGCCGCCGGCAGACAGGAGTCCGCATAGTCCGGCGCGTCTCCCCTGGCGGTCAAAGACATCGTCGTCTCGTAGTCCCTGGAGTATTCCAGACTGCCCCACCAGAAGTCGTCGGTGTCGGAGGAAATCACAATCGCCAGCTTGGTGCCCACCACGATCTCGGCGTAGACATGAGGATGATTCGGATCGACTGGGGCCAGGGGCGTCGTCTCATCGCAGCGGTAAACGGTCGTCCAGACTCTTGCCTGCACGCCGGAGGAAAAGAGCAGCACCACCATCATCGCGAGCATTCTCATAGCAGCACAACCTCATCAACGGTCCTCCCTGCCCCACAGGGCAATCACCCGATGCGATTCTCCGATAGGCGTCGTACACAGCGCGAAAAGGATACACCGAACGCACCTTCACCTTTGCACATTCTACCTTTTTCCAAGATAGGAGTCAAGCCGATCCAGAGGCCTTCAATTCGAGCCGGCGACCACGAGGGATTCGCCCGCCCGGGCGGCCAGGCACATAAAAAGGGCTCATCCGGTTTTTGCGTACTTTTCATGGTGGGTTACGCTACGAGTTCGTAGCGGGTTTCGTGCAGAGCGTAGATCTTGAGTTTGAAGAATTCCGTGTCTCTGAAACCGTAGGCTTTGCGTTGCAGGACGCGGA
>DATIKY010000110.1:0-2204 GCA_035476995.1 Sedimentisphaerales bacterium
CCCGGCTCCACGGGACCCGCCGTGTTTTTGAGGGTGTCAAGTTTCAAGTTTGAAGTGTCAAGTGGACGGGCTTGGGAACCGAGTTCCGCCGCTTCAAACTTCACACTTGAAACTTGACACTTTCTTCGGAGTGACGTGCGATGCCTTTTCAGTTCTACTCGAATATGTTCTCCCGGGCCTCGCGGAGTATGGCGTCGGGGATCATGGTCGTCGGTCTGCTGCTGATCGGCTTCGGCTTGCTGATCTTCGTGTTCCGCGATCTGTTCGCGTTCCTGGCGGCAGCGCTGTTCTTCCTCGCCGGCGCAGGCTGCATGGTCTTCGCGGCCAAGGTCTTCTGGATGCAGTGGCGTCTGGACCGCATGACTTCCGACGACGGCTCGGACGCCCACAGGAAGAACGTTCGCATCCGTCTGAGGGACCGCTACGAGGAGTGAACGACGCACCTGGCTCTCCTGACGCGTTTTCATCTGTCATGCTGAGTGCAGCGAACCATCCGGCCTCGCAAGCAGAGGTTTCTCAAGTTCGCGGCCCAGGTCCTTCGCTTCGCTCAGGAGGACAGAGCTATCCGGGACGGTCGCGGCGTCATTTGCCCGGCCAGTCCTCCCACGTCATGCGGGACAGGCGCCAGTAGATCCACCCGCCCAGGACCAGGGCGACGACCAGCAGGACCAGGCCTGTGGTGGTGTGCCTGAAGATCAGATTGCCTGCGCCGAACAGGCACAACATTACACACGCCACGCCCGCCAACCAATCGATCAGAAGCCCCCAATACCCCGTGTCGCTCTTGACGTCGGGCAGCTTCTCGCAAATGGGCCTCCACAGGGCGCCGCCGGGATGGACCCGCCTGTAGAAGGCCGGAAGCACCTCCTCCGACATGGGTCCCTTTTACATGCCGATTTCCAGCCAGGTTCACCCAGCCCATGACGATGATGTTCATGAAGATGCCGACAGAACCAGTTGCCCGCGATGCCGTTCTTGGCGACCAGCTCGGTGACCGCCAGCGGCGTATCAGCGGCGAAGGTCGTCGCGACCATGCTCGTCCCCGCCAGCCACCAGGGCAGCGCCCGACCGCTCAGGAAGAACTCCCCGGTGCTCTTGCCCGCCCGCCGGGAGTACGCCACGCCGATGGCGAGGCTGACGACAAAGTACAACGCAATGACGATCCAGTCGATGGCGGTCAGTGTCATAGGCGTCTCCACAGGACATAAGGTCGCATGCCTTCAACGCGCCCGCCATGCTACCGGGCGACCGGCAGTCTCGCAATCCCCCCATCTGAAGGAGATTGCTGATTCCAGGCCGTCTGAAGTAGAATGGTCCTTATGGAAACGCTATTGGATGTTGTCAGTGTTGTGGCTGATGAGGACTGCACGCTCCTGCTCGTGTTCGAGAATGGGCAGCAGCGTCGCTTCGATGTGAAACCGCTGCTGGAGAAGAAACCCTTCTGCAGGCTCAGGGATTTGCCCCTCTTCATGAAGGCAGCAGTTGCCTACGGCACAGTCACATGGCCGGGAAACATCGACATCGCACCGGAGACGCTTTGGGATCGATCAGTACCCGTGTGACCGGAGAGGGTTTCATCCTCTCGGTTACTCCGGAATCACTGCTGGTCTGTGTGTGGTGGGCCAAGGCTCCTCTGGCTTTTCAGCTAGTGGGAACCATCTCCGAGATTGTTCAACTCGGGACCATTTCGGTGATCTCAACGAAATGGTCTTCGATCCGTTGGCCGCTGTTGAAGCACGCGGTCTTCGCCCTCTTTATCACCTGCTCGAAATTGCGGTAGTCCGAGTAGCCGAGGACTTGTGCGAAGTCGCGGCTGGACCAGTATTCCGCTCCGGCGGCATTGGTGCGTCGGATTCGCTCGAACGGCGAAACGCCGTTGGGAGCCGATGGTTTTTCCTCTTCGATCATAGGGGCCTCCTGTCACTGTGGTCATTGTAATGGCGAGCCGGAGGATGGGCAAGCGAGAATCGGACGGGGACCTACTCAGGGTCTGGATGCACGCCCGAAGCGGGCATGCCAGGGGAGTTTTCCGCTTTGTGGCCTCCAGCTGTGAAGGGCGGAGCAAAAGTGCGGCACTCCCAGAAGCTTTCTGTGAGAATGGGTGGTCATTGACGGCGTTGGAGGCCGTGTTGATCACGCGGGTCTCAGCAGAAAGGACAAGGAGTGTATTGCAGCATGGAACAGTGGTTGGACATTCGCAGGAG
>DATIKY010000111.1:0-4127 GCA_035476995.1 Sedimentisphaerales bacterium
AACTGCGTGAGGAAACCGCCGCATGGGAGAAGAGCCGTGACGGGGCCGAGGTGAAAGTGAACTGGCAGTTCACCACGGCAGACGCCAGGACAAAGCTGAAACGTCTCTATCCATCAATGGATGGGTAATGGAGCACTAGCAGTTCGATGAGGGTGAAGCCATCAGAATTGATGAGTGATGATCGATGATGGATGATTGGGGCTGACAACTCCCTCGCTCCGGCCGAAGCCGGTCTCCCACGGCGAATTCGTTTCTCCCTGCATCCCATCGCTTCGGCTCCCTTCTCCCCAGAGAACCCTGGTTCCGCCGATTCCAAGACGAGGAACCGCCACCGCCGATCCCATCCCGCGTCGCGAAGGTGTCATCATCAATAGTTGCTCAGGTCTCGACAAATGTCCATTATGCGTTCCCCCCCCTTGAACCTGCAAGAGAAAAATCATACGAATCCAAGAAAAATGCAAGAACCCGTTCAAGTGCGGACCGGGTCGTTCGACGGGCCCGTGTTCACGCCGGAGTCGGAGGCGAGCGCGAAGGTCTCGGCCGGAGCAGGGGTCCAATTCCCGCCGAACCAACACGGCCCGCTCTCCAACGCAATACCAGTCAAGCGTCCGCCCCAGCAAGCCGATAAGAGCGCAGAAAAAAGCGGGGTCTGCGTCTTGCGGACGCAGGCCCCGCTTGGTTGTTGGAGGAGGCTATCGATCCCCGGCGTCATTGCAGGGGATGGCCATAGCCTATGTCGTCGATGTAGATCCGGCCGCTCCCCTTGATCGGGCTCGTCCGGCTGTCCACGCCCAGGATCATCTTCTTCACCGACTTGAGGTTTACCCCTGTCAGGCTGCTCAGCGGAACCCGCCACTGCGTCCAGCCGGCGGTTGTCACCGCGGTCGGATTCGTCGCCTTGGCGGTCTTGCCGGCGGTGTCCTGCACGATCACATACAGGTCCGCCGGGTCGTTCGCAGGCTGCGGATCGTCGCCGATCGCGGTCACCTGCCAGGAGGCGCCCGTGACGTTGCCTGTGGCCTCCGCTCCCGACATCACCGCGGTCGTCGTGGCCGCGGTATTGTGGCTGGTCACGCACAGCCCGACGTACACCGGGTTGTTCATGACCACCGTCGTCGACACGATCGCCCCGGCGGCATCCTTCAGATCCGTCCATGTGGTTCCGTTGCTGCTGTACTGCGCCGTGAAGACGTTGCCCTTGCGGGTCAGCTTGACCCACTGCGGCGCCGCAATCCCTGCCTGCGTGGCGCTGCCGCAGGTGGCCCCCGTCGTCGGACGCCAGCCCATCGAAACCCCGCTGCTGAACGACTGGATCATGTAGACGAAGGTCGAGTCGGCATCGAGGCTCTGGCGGATCATCACGCCGGCCTTCGCCCAGGCGTTGGTGTTCACGAGGCTCTCGACTTTGACCACGATCGAGCCGTCCCCGTTGAGGGTTTTGTGTGCGAAACGGAAATCGTCGGCGTTGTCCCAGATGTCGTGGCCCGCCGCGCTCATCGTGATGACTCCGTTGCTCTCCTGGTACGCCGACGGGGCGCCTTGCACCCACAGGCTCAGCGTGTCGGCTCCGTTGGAGGTCCAGTTCTGAACGGGCGAGAACTCCCGCTCGGCCTCGCTGAAGAACGGAGCGGCCGAGTTGTTGTAGAGGAAAGGCATCGCCTGCATGCCGCCATGGACGATCCTTCGCTCTGCGAACGGTGCGACGTCGTATCCGACCTGGGAACCGCTGGCGCCGGTGGTCAGACCGTCGATCCAGGTCTCATAGATGCGGCTGTCTTCGTCATTGTAGCTCTCCATGTCGTCGACGGTCGCATACTCCTGCGTGCTGAAGTTCCAGAGGTCGCCTTCGTAGGGGCCGCCGCCGCCGATCTCGTTCACCTTCCAGTAGTAGGCGGTCCCGAAATTCAGCGAGGCGGGTGCAAAGGTGTGCTCTGTCGGAGTGCCGACCAGGGCCAAGGCGTTCCGGTCCGTCCCCAGATATACCTGATGCGATTCCGCATCCCGTCCCGGTCGCCAGGAGAGTTCCGTGTCGAGGGCGACGCCGGTGGCCCCAACCGCCGGCTGCGGGCCGCGTGCCTGCGTCGGAAGATAGTAGAACCGCACTTCACTGAGGCTGACCTGAGGAGCCATGCCCCCCCAGTTCGTATTGATCGTCAGCTTGACGTACTTCGCCGGCGCGCCGCCGAAGTCGACGAGGGTGCCTGCGGTATACGTGGGCGAGCCGGGAGCCCATGCAAACTCGGGCACGCCCTCGAGCTTCGTCCAGGTCGCGCCGTCCACCGAATACTCGACCGTGACGTCTTTGACGCCGAAGCCGACGAACGCCTCGACCAACTGATTGGAGTTCCAGACCCACATCTCATCGAGTGTGTAGACCTTGTCGAACGCATACTGAATCCAGTTCGGCAGCACCCCGGCGCTCATCCACATCTGCGACAACTCGGTCGAATGCTCATCGTTGGCATTGAGACCGGAGCCATTGACGGTGTTCTGAGCTCCCGCGCCCGGCTGCGCGCTGGATGCGGTGGCGGTTACGCCGGGGATGGGGTAGACATAGGGTTCCACGGTGAAGGACCAGACCGCACCCGCAATGACCGTGTTGTCGGGGGCCGCGTTGACCTCGTCGACGCGCCAATAATAGGTCTGGCCGTATTCGAGCGGGCTCGGCGTCTCATAGGCGGCGTCCGCCTGGCCCTGGCTGACCAGGACGCCTTTCGGATCGGCCGCGGTGGCGTCGGTCACGTCCTGTTGGCTCGTTCCGAGATAGACATCGTGCGTTGCGGCGTACTCGCCCGCCGTCCAGCCGAGCACGACATCGGCCGGAACATCGGTCGCGCCGGCGGCGGGGCTCGGGTTCGTGGCGACGCCGCGAACCACATCGCCGATCCGAACGTTGTCGATATGAACACTACCCTTGGTGTTGGCGTCGGCGTCGCTGGCGAAGGTCACGCTTCCGATGCTGGTGAGGCTGGGATTGGTGACCGTTCCGACGAGCTTGCCGTTGAGCGTGACGGTGACCACGCCGCCCTCGCCCAGCTCCATCATCAGGTTGTTGTACTGCCCGGCGACGGTCTGGGCGTTGGCGCCGCCGAAGTCGACCCAACCGGCCGCAGGCCAGCTCCCGTTGAGGGAATTGGCGTATCGCAGGGGCCCGCCGGGCCATGTGAAGACCTCGACATAGGCCTGGCTCCAAACCGTGTTCCCCAACGTGATCTGCATGTGAATGTTGAAAACATCGTCGTTTTTGAAGTCGCAGGAGAACTTGGTTTCTCCCACCACCACTCGGCTGATGCCGCAGCGCACCCAGGCGGAGGCGGAAGTGGTTCCCGAGACGAGGACCTCATTGTTGACAATGAGGGATTCGACGGTCCCATCCCTGAGAATCGTCCACCCGTTGCCCACAATGCCGTCCGGCCTGTCGAAATCGTCCGCAAAAGGCGCCGCCCAGGCGTTGGCCGCCGCGAGCAGGCAGACCAGCAGCCCCAACTCCTTGATCTTACGCATCGTGTTTCCCTTTCAAAAAAAGTGGAGTATCCGGTCAACAAGAACTGAAACCACGGGGATTGTACGAACGCGATCCTCTCCATGCCCCCTCGACCGGCGGCGCGCAAAGCCGCCCCGCGCCCCGCCCACACGCTTGTGTGAAGAACCCAACCTCGCGACACCACACCGTAAACGACGCAAGACCCTTCACCTCCACGACAATTGCGACAGGCGAACGCCCGTCTTCACTGCCGAACATCCTGTTTATACCAGATCGCAACGCAAACCGCAATCGAAGTTTCCCAAGATCTCCCAGACCACCCGCCCTCCGACCTGACGCCGCGGTCTCACCGGTTCTCTTGGTCCGCCATCCACTTTGCACGGACCTCCCGGATTCTCTCCGGCGGCCATTCCTCCGGGAAATTCAGCCGGGCGAATTCCCCGGACAGTTCGACCAGGGCCAGCGCACACTAAGTTCCTTTCCCGGTAAGGACTTGCATCAAGAAGTCGGGACTCCAGCCGGCCATGCGGCGTTTCATGATGTTGCTTTGCTTGCCCGGATGGTGCTTGATCAGACCCAGTGTCAGGCGGCGCAGCCAGGAGAGGTTTTCCGCGAACGTGCGGTTGCGGACCCGGCTTTCGTC
>DATIKY010000112.1:0-5270 GCA_035476995.1 Sedimentisphaerales bacterium
GCTTCCTACACAAACCGCCCGAGGCGGCGTTGCCCCCTCAGGCCGTCTGGATCAATCCGCCCAAGGAGGCCCCAAAAACAACGGATTGATTAGAGCTTAATTGTGAAAAGGAACTGTCTCATTCAACTTGACAACTTCCGAACTCGGGAGAATAGGCGTACCCTCGCGCCAGCCGGTCGCGTATATTCCGCGTCTCGTCCAAGTCGCCAAGAGAACCGTAGGGTTGCAGGGTCTTGGCTTCCCATTCAACCATTGATCTCGAAGAGCGTCCCCAGCGTGCGTTTGACAACATCGCCTTTCGAAACCGTTGCAGGTGAGTCTCTCGTTCGTGCACCTTGTTGCTCGTTACTATCTCACCGTACAGATCATGCGGAAGAACCAAGCGGTGGTTCTTAGCGAAGGAACACAACCTATCGTCGTTGGTCCCTTGGAAGGCACATTTGTCAATAACGATCTGTTTCGATTCAAGTGTCATCGCAAGCTGTCCAAAACCACCTTTCGCATGAGGTCGGTGTTGGCGGATTGGCCGGTGAAGAGGCGGAACTGGGCGGCGGCCTGGTTGACGAACATGGCGACGCCGTCGATGGTCTTGGCGCCCTGGGCCTTTGCCTGCCTCAGGAGGAGCGTCTCAGCGGGGTTGTAGACTGTGTCGAAAACTGTCATGTCGGGCTTGAGGGACTCGGCCAGAACCGGGCTGGCCTCGACCTTTGGGTGCATGCCGATGCTGGTGCAGTTGATGATGAGCCTGGCGTCGAGTCGGGGCAAGTCGTCTATGCCGGCAGCCTCGCACTGAAAATCAGATGCAAGCTCCCGGGCACGCTCCAGCGTGCGATTGTAGATCGTCACCTGGGCTCCGGCGTCGGTCAGGCCTGCCACGATGGCCCGCGAGACGCCGCCTGCGCCGACGACTGCGACCGGGATGTCGTGGAGATCTCGACGCTCGATCCCCATGCCCTGCGTGACCGCGTCGAGGGCGCCGGCGTAGTCTGTGTTGTACGCGGAGAGTTGTGGCCCGTGACCCGTGGCCCGTGACCCGATCAGGAGCGTGTTCGTCGCGCCGATCTTGTCGGCGAGGGACTCGATGAATCCCCCCTGGCGGCGGATGTATTCCAGGGCGCTGTGCTTGTGCGGGATCGTGACGCTCACGCCGCGGAAATCCAGCCACGGCCGGGCCAGGAGGTTGTCGAGGAAGGCGTCGAACTCCACCTGACCGCCTTGCACCAACAGCGGCAGATAGAGCCTGTTCATCCCCTTGTCCGCAAAGCACGCGTTGTGGATGGCCGGGCTCTTCGAGTGGCCGACGGGGTCCGCGATCACGCCGAAAAGCTCCGTCCCGGCGTCGATGGCGTCGAATCGGTACAGCCCTTTGAGTGCCTCGACGGTCAACTGTCCCGGCGCGGTCGCCGCCTGCTTGTCCAAGCTGGCGAAGGTTACAGACGAACCCAATTTCCTGGCCAGCACCCGACTGATCAGCCCCGCCTCGCCCATGCACAGCACGATCCGCTCGCCCTGCGTTTCGTGCAGCAGGTCGAAGGCCTCGAAGCAGTCGTTGATGTGCCTGGCGGTGTAGACCAGTTTGGGAATCGCGCCGGGGCAGGCGTACGCGATCTGCCGGTACCGCCCCTTGAGATCCGGAAATCGGCCCGAAAAATCATGGGTCGAAAGGATCAATCGCGTCCGCGGATGGGTCGCCAGAGCAGCCTGGATGCCCTGCCCAAACTCCGGTCGAATGAAGTTGGCGTACTCCGCGTCGATGAAGTCGGCCCCCGCTTCGACCGCTGCACGCAGGATCTGCATCCGCCATGCGTCGGGGTGATTCCCGGCGCCGCCCTCTTTCGGATCGCGACAGGTCACGATGGCCGGCGTTCGGCCCTGTCCGGCGTCCCGGACCTCGCGAATCAGACGCACGACCGACTGTGCGTCCGGCAAATTGAGATAGTCGGTCCGCAGTTCGAGCAGTTCGGCCCCGGCGGCGATCGCCTCTCGCACCTGCCGCGTCGCCCGATCCAGGTCTTCTGCCGATATGGGAATTGCCAGATAGGTCGTCATGGCCTTGAGATATAGCAGCCCTAAGAGAACAAGGCAAGAGCCTTGCATTTCCGAGATGGATCGAGTAGAATTTCGCGTTTGGGTTCGTCAAGGTCATGCAATCGCCTGATCAGATTGCCGGTTGTGTTGTGAAATCGGATTATGCCGGATATGCGGATCAAGGTCCCCGGGACGCCGGAGACAGAGTACGAAATCGTCATCGGGTCGGACATTCTGCCCTCGGTATGGGCGCAGATCAAGGCGGCCCACGGCAAGTTCAATCGGTTCGTCGTCACCGATGAGCACGTGGTTGCGGCGGGCCATCTGGACGCCCTGCTCGGCGGCCGCCCCGCCCCCTACTTCGCCATCACGCCCGCGGGCGAGGTCTCCAAGACCATCGACACCGCTGTCGCCATCGTCGAGGCGATGGAAAAGGCCTATCTCGGCCGGGATACGGTCGTCATCGCCCTGGGCGGCGGCACGGTGGGCGACATCGCCGGCTTCGCGGCGGCGATCTTCAAACGCGGCGTCCCGGTCGTGCAAATCCCGACGACGACGCTGGCCCAGGCCGACTCCGCCATCGGCGGCAAGACCGGCGTGGATTCGAGCGTAAGCAAGAACGCCTTCGGAGCCTTCTGGCACCCTGCGGCGGTCTATATCGACGTCGCCGTGCTCAAAACCCTCGACGACCGGCAATATCGCTCCGGCCTCGTGGAATCGATCAAGCACGGCCTGATCGCCGACGCAAGTTACTTCGAATTCATCGAGACCCACCTCGACGCCATCCTCGCCAGAGACCCCGGCACGCTCGAAACGTTGGCCCTGAACAACTGCCGGATCAAGGGCAGCGTGGTCGAGGAGGACCCCTTCGAGAAGAACAAACGCCGGATTCTCAACTACGGCCACACGATCGGCCACGCGGTCGAATCGGCGAGCAACTACGAAATGCTCCACGGCGAGGCCGTCGCCGTCGGCATCATGGCCGCCGGACAGATCGAAGTCGAGTTGGGCCTCTCGAAACCAAGCCAACTCGACAGAATCCGGGCGGTCTTGGAGAGGCTCGGCGTCCCGACCCGAATCCCGGCGAATATGGCTCCTGAGCGGTTAATCGACCTCATGCGGCACGACAAGAAGGCGGTCGATCAATGGCCCAAATTTGTCCTCCTGGACCGCGTCGGCCAAGTCCATTGCGAAGAGGGCCAATACGCAATCCAGGTCGGCCGGGAGATTGTGGAGAAAGTGCTGCAAGGGCTCAGATAATCAGAGCGATTGCCTGCGGCTGACGCCGTCCGCTCTCTCCTATGGCTGCATACCTCCGCTCGCAGCGATCTGTCGTTCGACGAACTCCCGAATTCTCCGCTTGTTCCATTCGGCCATCTGCGGGGAACTCTCCGAGAAGTCCACCGCCACGGTCCGCCCGCCGTCGATATCCGGAACGAAACCGAAGTCCTCGATCGAAACGTCCTTGTGCATCCAGAGATCCACGATCCGAACGCCGGGCATCCGCTCGATCACGTGCTTGACCCGGTTGAACTGGCCGTAGTACCCCGACTCAACGCCAAAATCCGGAAACACCCCGCCCTGCCACGCAAGCCAGAGGGAATCCGTCGCGACGACGATCGCAACGGCAAGCAAGATGATCGGGACCGACTTGCGCACGTTCTTCATGATGTTCGCATCTCCAGCGTTCACATTCGCCTCGCCAGCTTGCGACAGCCGCCAGGATCGTAGAATAAGACCCCAAGCGTGTCAAGATCGCCCGAAGCCGGTGTCTGCGCGGATTCTCGGGCATGCCGGCGATGAGTCGGTTTTGCGACGGCCTCATCGTCCAAACCGGCGACCGAATTCGTCCAGCGAGGCCTGGAACTCTCGGTGTATTCCCGATGGGTCCAGAGCACCACGGCGAGAGAGGGCTTTCCCGGTCGAATCCTCGATGAACAGAGACTCTCCGGCATTGGAGATGGCTCCGTACACCCATCGCTCGGTTGAGCCAACCACAAGGATCTGTGAGCGCGCGGGCGGCATCGTTTCGCCGGAGAGGTGGGAAATGATGATGGGCCACAGATCCAGGTGAGATCGAAACGCCCCATCGACCCCCGGGCGGATCCCCTCCCCCGCGATCAGGAGCGGGACACGGTAGTTCGCCGCATCGGCTGCACGCGCGCGATCCCCATGGTCCGATACGATCACCAAGAGGCTGCGCGAGGCAAGATCTCTCGCCTCCAGACGATCGAGAAGGTCGTGGAGATATGCGTCATAATAGGCAAGTTGCGTCTGACCGGTCTTCGCACGCCATTGCGGAGTGTGCCCGAAGACCAGTTCGTGCAGCACGAAAGACCGCCGGCCCGCCGCGACGAATTCCTCTATCTTCGGGAGCCCGGCGCGATCCTCCGTCGCCGCCTCCATGCGGCTCGACCCCAGAGACACCCATCCGTCGAGCGAAGGCAGGTCGCCGCGGTGCATCACCCGATCCCAATCGTTGCGAGTCGGCACGAACGGTTGGTGGGCACAGGTGCAAATGAACAGGGTGCGAAAGTCCATACTCCGCAGCAAGCGGGGTAGATTGCTTGCCAGGTTCACAGACGTGTACAGTTTCTCGTCGGCGTAGGCGCGATACGGAACCTGAACGGACGTGAGCATCGCGATCAGACTGGTGTAGGAATCCAGATTCGTCGCATGGTACTGGCTGAAGTAGGTCGCATGACCTTTGACACGCGAGTAGAATCCGTCGGAGCGTGTCAGGAATTCCTGTTCGAACGCATCACTCGTTATACCCTCGAGAACGACCAACAGCACATGGTCTGCAAGCAGGTCCCCGCCGAGGATCTGCGGCATCGGCCGAGACTTATCCCCTTCCGATCCGGCCGGTGGCCGACGCAAGGTCGGGACCACTCGCGCGGCCGGAGCAAGCGATGACATCGCTTGTTGCCGCACACTGTGGACGAAGGGATGCGGAGAAGGGAAAGCGAGAGCCGCCAGGAGAATCCCAACGATCCCAGCGGACAGGGCACCACGCATACGAGGCCGGAACGGCCGCCGGACCGGCACCGCAAAGGACACAGCCCCCAGGCCTGCGGCGATCGCAACCGGCCAGAGACGGGTCAGCCCCGAATGGCACTTCCATAAGCTGTAAGCCAAGGACCGATAAGAGTATAGAAGAACAGACCTCCAAGTCGAAAAGATGGTTGTTACGACAATCGATTCGCAAGGAGGTCTGTCATGGACGAGTATACCCAAGGACG
>DATIKY010000113.1:0-33048 GCA_035476995.1 Sedimentisphaerales bacterium
TGATGTTCCACAACTCGTCGTTGACCTCCCAGATCGTCGGAAGGGGCTTGACCTTGCGTTTCTGCCGTGCCATCCGTGACTCCTTTCAATTGGCTCCTACGGATGGTTATCGGCCAAAGACACTGTTTTGAGATAGTTTCTATGTCGTTCAGGTCGAGGGCAAGGACATTCCTGTGTACGCGGTGAAGGTCGCTCCGGGTGCCCCGGCCCTTCGCTGGAAGGCGATGGACGACAAAGTCAACTCCGCCCAATACTTCGAAAAGGCGTCGTTCGGGTACTTTGACATGCGCGGCCCGGTGGCGGTGAGCGTGACATACCCCGAGCCGATCACATCGGCGAAGGTCCTGCCCAGTTCGTTGAAGATCATCCCTGTCATCGACGGGCGGCGGCTGTCCTTTTCTCTGGCGGCACCGAAACCCGTGACGGTCGAAGTCAACGGCAACTGGGTCGGCGCGCTGCACCTGTTTGCCAATCCGCCCGAGGAGCAGGCGCCGCGGCCGAAGGACCCGAACGTCATCTACTTCGGGCCGGGGGTTCATGAAGTCAACGAGGTGAGGGTCGGCAGCGGCAAAACGGTGTACGTCGCCGCCGGGGCGGTCGTCAAGGGAACCGGGGACCGGCGAGGGCCGGTCTTTGCGCTGCAAGGCGACAACATCACCGTTCGCGGTCGCGGCATCATCGATGGCAGCCTGTGCCCCACGCACTCGCGAAACCTGATGACGGTTCGCGGTAAGGACATCACCATCGAGGGCGTCATCTTCAAGGATTCGAGCGTGTGGACGATTCCGGTTCGGCGGTCGGATCGCGTGACCATCCGGAACGTGAAGCTGCTCGCCTACCGGGCCAACTCCGACGGCGTGGACATCTGCAACAGCCGGGACGTGACGGTCGAGGATTGCTTCATCCGGACGCTGGACGATCTGATCATCGTCAAGGCCGACAAAGATCAGGGAGAGTCCCGCCGGATCGTGGCGAGGAATTGCGTGCTCTGGAACGAAGTGGCCCACGCGCTGAGCGTCGGGGCCGAGATCCGGGACAACATCGACGACGTGCGATTCGAGAATTGCGACGTGATCCACGACAAGGGCCGGGAGTGGACGCTGCGGGTGTTCCATTGCGACGCGGCCCGCGTGAGCAACGTGCGGTTCGAGAACATTCGCATCGAGGAATCGCCGCGACTGATCTCGCTGTGGATCGGGTCGTTCGTCTGGACCCGGGACCCGGAGCGGAGCCACATCGACGGCGTGACGTTCAAGGACATCGTCGCCACCGCGGAGACGCCGCGCATCGAGTTGACCGGCTTCGACGAAACGCACGCGGTCAGCGACGTGGTGTTCCAGGACACGCGCGTCAACGGCAAGCCCCTGACCCCGGCGGACGTCAAGTCGAACGCCTTCGTCCGCGGCGTGCGCGTGACGCCGTAGGGAACCTGCGACGTGTGTAGGGGCAGGCCCCCGTGCCTGCCCTCTTCCGGCCCGCGCGGATCGTCCACCTCTGAACGCATCAAGAGGGCAACCACGGGGGGTTGCCCCTACAAGCGTTTCATGGCGAAATCGTTTACTTGCCGCCCGCTTGGTCGGGATCGGTGAGCGTGAGGGACTCCGGCACCGGGACCTGCGGGCGGACGAAAACGTAGTACAGCCGCCCTTCCTGGTCGGTCTGGCCGGCGAGCTGCCCTGCCTCGTCGCCCTCGCCCATGTAGATGTCGCAGCGGCCTGCGGCCCGGATGGCCCCGCCTGTGTCCTGGTCGAGGACGAAGCCATCGAAGGTCCGAATGGACATCTGGCCTTCCTGCACCTGCGGCAGCGTCGTCGAGAGAAACGCCAGGCAGCCGCGGGGGAAAATGCTCTTGTCGGTGGCGATCGTCCGCCACGGAATCACCGGTTCGTTGAGGCTGCCTCGCGGCGTGCCCTCGCCGCTCTGGAAGAACACGAAACGCGGATTCCAACGGACGTAGACGTCCACATCCTCGGGGTGGGCTTTGAAGTGCTGGATCATGGTCGCCAGGCTGATGTGGTCCGAGGGGATTTTGCCGTCGGCGACGAGTTTCGCCGCGACACTGACGTAGTCGTGCCCGTTGTTGGCGGCGTAGCCGACCGTGACGATCCGCCCATCGGGCAGTCGGATCTTGGCGGAGCCTTGCACGTGGGCGATGTAGACCTCGAACGGGTCGCTCAACCAGAGTAGTTCCTGCCCCTTGAGCATGCCCGAGACCTCGATCTCCGCCCGGCTCGGATAGGGAGCGAGCTTGCCGTCGGCCCAGCGTCGGCCCAGCGTCTGGCCGTCGGCGTCCTTGACCAGATCCTGCGGCGCCTTGTACAGCGGATAGCGGAACGGATCGGTCTGCTCGTAGGAGCCGTTGAAGATCGGCGTGTAGTAGCCGGTGAACAGGACCGTGCCCAGATCGTCGCAGCCGACGGATTCGTAGACGTCGTAGTCGACCGCGATCAGGGCGTTGATCTCGTCGGCGCGGGCCCCGGAATCCAGAAGGGTCACAAACGCCTGGAGGCTGGCCACCGCCTGGGCGTGGGTGATCTGCCCATAGGGATAGTGTTGCTTGCTCGATGCCTTGGACAAGTAGTTGAGACTGTTGCGGATCGCGGCCTTGAGGGTGTCCAAATCCCGCCAACCGCCTGTGAAATCCGGGTACTTGCTCGGATCGTCGATCTTGCGGAGCGCCAACTGGCCCGGCGGGAGGGGTCGGTCGTACTGCGGCTTGGTCGGCGCACGCTTGGTCTGACAGCCCGTCAGGACAACCCCCGATACCAGCACCCCCAGCAACATCAGCTTCTTCATCATCGGCCTTTCGATCCTTCGAAACGTGGTTCTGCGACACCCGTGCGGGTCTCCATGCATCGTCCCCTATTAAGCAATCGCCCCAGGAAAAAGTAAAGAGTCGTTTGAGTCCGGGACGGGATTTGCCGATGTTCAAACGGAATCCGTTCGATGTCGGGAGCCTGGTATGCAGAAAGAAAGACTGTTTGCGCGAATCGGCGAGCTGACCGTCCGCTACGCCACGCTGGAGCACCAGCTCCAGTCGCTGCTGGACCTGTTGCTGGCCGGGGACAACCAGTTGATCGGGCCCTTCTTGATCCACGAGCTGAACCTCGCGGTCCTGCTGCGGAAGATCAAGCACGTCGGACGTTACCGCCTGCAGGACAACCGCCGACTCCTGGCAGACCTCGAACAGGCCCTCAGACGCATCGAGGCCATCCGCGACCTGCGGAACCTCCTCATGCATGGCAACTGGCAGATCAACGAAGACTGCCCGGCCTGCCCCGTCAAAGTCCGGGACTTCAAGATGAAGTTCGAGGGCGGCCAGTGGCAGGAAACCACCGAGACGACGTTCAACGAGAAGAAACTCGACCAGTTGGTGACCCGCCTCCAAGGCATGAGCAACGACGTCCAACGCGTCACGCAAGGAATCCAGGGCCCCTGACCCGGCCGTCCTGCAACAGTACCGAGAACAAGGGCCGCGAAGGACAAACAGCCCGTTGCACCAGTCCCGTCCCGGACGATCTACAGACTTCGATTGCGCCGCAGCCATCCGGCCAGCGGCAGCCCCATTACGCTCAGCAACATCGCGGTCGGAGCGGGAATTACCTGAACCACCGAGATGGAATCCGGGACCAGAACGTGATCCGCGATGCTGCCATTGGAGGGCGGATCCGACGGATCCGTTTCCGGCATGCCGAGCAGGCCCCAGTTGTAGAGAGCGTTGAACTGCCCATTAATCACGAAACTGCGTGCATAGAAATCGCCCCAGACCGGCGCGCGAGTCGAATCGAAAGCGATCGTCAGGTAGGTCGGGTCGATGTCTACGGTGCAGAACTCGATGCCATAGAGATTCCGCGGCAGGTTGGCGTTGTCGGCGGGGCTGTGCAGGCCGACGTTGACCTGCTGAAGCCATTCCTCCGGCGTGCTGGCCGGGGAATACAGATCGCCCGCGGTGAAGATCGGACCGTTGGTTCCGTTCGAGGTCTCCACGATGATGCACTGGACATGCGCCCACAGATAGGCCGAGGTGGGCACGGTGATCGTGTACTCGTAATGCCACATCCCCGGCGTGGTGAAATTGTCCACCTTCCAACTGAGCGACGTGTCCCGCGACAGCCAACCCTGGCCGGGGGCTGCGTTCGTGATGAACAGGCTCCCGTCGCCTGTCCCGCCCAACCCGGTGAGCTTCCCCACGAACGACACCGGCGCCGCCTGCAGCGAGCCCACGCCGACAGTTCCCACTACCGAAAGAATCCACAAAATCCTTTTCATGCTCATTCCTCATCTCCTTTTGCGCTTCTTCACGTTCGACGGCGTTCCCCAGGTTCGACCTGTCCGTCTGCGGACGACGCGCGGCCCCTCTACGACCGAATCGCTCAGCCATCCATGCGTATAGCCCGGCGCGCCGACGCGAGACACCGAGGCGAGCGCACCCTAATGCACTCGAAGACTGGGAGAGAACCACCCCACCGTCGTCATGAAGCGGCGACCGTTTCCTGTAACTCGCCGAAACACAACCGACAACGCCTTTTTTCATCACCCCATGACCAGTGGCATGGGGTCATTTGCCTCCTTGCTCCCCCCGTATTTCCTCCATGATCCCGGGCCCTCCAGGGGCCCTTCAACGAGGATGTCGCCAGGACACGGCGCGACAGGAACGGGAGAAAACGCGTTTGGACAGGTGTGGATCGCTTCTGGACTCCATCACTCCCGGTTTGTCGCTCTCCGTAGGCGTCCTCCATCCATCGCCACTCCATTGCGGCCCGGAATCATGATGCCTCGCAGCTCCGTCCTCGAACTGCGACCCCTGCAAACCGGGCCCGACATTCTCCCTCCTTCTACACTTGCCACCCCCCTTCTGTCAAGGGCAATTCCATGAAAAAAACCCAATCCTGCCACGCCGGCACGTTCTCGCTGATCCGTGCGAACCACGCACGCTTGCTCGGGAATCGGACAACCATCATAATGGCGGGCTCCTATAAACGGATCCATCGGTGCCTGTGTAAGGGATGCAGCATGAGCGAACCCAGAGAAGATCGCTTTCTCATCAGAATGTATGACTGTCGACCGGACGGGCAGGTGAAGACCAGTTCGCTGATGCAGTACATGCAGGAGGCGGCAGCCTGTCACGCCGAACAGCTCGGCCTGGGCATTCGCGAACTCGAACGCCGAGGCTGCCTCTGGGTGCTGGTCAATCTGCGAGTCGAGATGAGCGACACGCCGGGATGGGGCGACGAGGTGATCGTCGCCACCTGGCCCAGCGGCTGCACGCGACTGATCGCCTCGCGAGAGTTCATCGGCCGCTCGCCGGAAGGGCTCGAATTCTTCCGGGCCGCCAGCGATTGGATGATCCTCGACCGCCAGAGCGGCCGGCCGAAAAACCTGGATCGACTCGACCTGAACCTGCCCCATGGGGGCCCCAAAGCCCCGGCCGTGCCGCCGACTCGCCTCCAGCCGGGCGACAGATGCGCGCACGTCTGTTCTCTCAGCGTCCCCTTCAGCGCGATGGATCTCAACGGGCACGTGAACAACACCGAATACGTGCGATGGGCCCTGGACGCAGTCCACCAACACATCGGGAGTCTGCCGGAGATCCGAACGGTGCAACTCACGTACCAGGCGGAGGTTTTCGCAGGCGACGAGATCGAGTTGCTGGTTTGCGCCGACCCCAGCGGCCCCCTCGGCGTCTGCATCCGCAAACGCAGGCAGGACGCTGTCGTGAACGCCTTTCTCCTAGAGATCCTCTGAGGGACGCGAATAGAAAGGGCCCTGCGGATTTCACAGGGCCCTCGGTCTTCAACGGCGAGCATGGCCCCTCGCGTCGCCGCGAGGTCCATGCGGCTTGCGTCGATTCTCAGACAGGCGTGACATTCGTGGCCTCGGGGCCTTTGCGACCCTGGCCGCGATTGTACTCCACCGGCTGCCCTTCGTGCAGCGTCTTGAATCCTTCGCCGGCGATGTTCGAATGATGGATGAACAGCTCTTCGCTGCCATCATCGGGCGTAATGAATCCGAAGCCTTTTTTCTCGTTGAACCACTTGACTGTTCCTCGTGCCATACTGCGTTCTCCTGGGACCTCGGCATGGCCCCGTACAAACTTCTCTCCCCTGTTGTTGCTGCTTGCTCGGAGTTACTTCGGGATAACGTTGGTCGCACACGGACCCTTGCGGCCCTGCCCGACGGTGAACTCAACCTTCTGCCCCTCGTTGAGAGTGGCGTACCCTTGAGTCCGAATCTCCGAGTGATGGACGAACAGGTCGTCGCCGCCCTCGTCGGGCGCGATGAACCCGAAGCCCTTGTCCGCGTTGAACCACTTCACTGTACCCTTTGCCACTGGATCTTCTCCTGAGCTCTCACGAGCTCCAAACACGTTCCCTCTGCTGCATTCAAGGGGTAGACTCCGAGGGAGGAAAGCTTACTCCTTTACAGGGATTCCACTATAGCGACTCGTACATCCGCTGGGTACAAAATAAACCGTCAAACGCAGAATTTCGGAGCCTTCCGGAGAGGAAAGCTCCACGCGGTAGATGCCGCAGGCAGGCGGTGGAACCGGAAAACGCCGGGAGCGAGGCCGCTTCAGGATACTGCACTACCCCGTGAGAGAAAGCCGCCTCGTCGAGTGGCACCGCAGTGTGCGGTTTGGCGGGAAGTGTACAGAAATGCGAACGAGGTCACGGATCGATCCAGATCATCGCAAGCAGTTGCATGGCCGAAGAACCGGCACCGCCTGCAACCGTCCGTCAACGCATGACCCAGCCCTGGCCCTTGTAAACGACCTCCACGGAGGACCGAAGAGACGGATCGCCGCGAAGGGCGTATTTCAATTCCAGCGTCTTGCGGAGAAAGATCGGAACGGGCCTGCCATCGGCATCCGTCTCGACCGGATGGGGGATCATGGCGGTCTCGTTGCTCAGGCCGCCGACAAACACCTGGAAACCCGCGGCCTGCGGATCAAAATCCTGCCAAATGATCGCAATATCCCGCGCGTTGTCCTCCCCTTCGAGCACCCGGTTGGGCACGTTCTGAAGAGACTCCAGGAGCGGATAGCGGCTTGCATGTCGCTCCTGAATCATCTGGAAGACCACAGGCGGAACCCCCCGCCCGGCCGGCACCACCTGAAGCGTGTCGGTCATCAGGTCGCAGCGAGGGTAAAACTCGACATCCATTCCCGTGCGGTTGGTAACCGTCAGAATCGTATACCAGAAACGCTGCTCGCCTTGCGGTCCCCATGGAAGCACAATCTGCTGCGGCTGTTCGTACCGCACGTCCAGCGTCCAATGTCCCGCCCGCTGCACAATCGCCGGCGTCGGAGCCGCGGCAACGCACAGGCCCGCCAAAAACGCCGTAAGCACCGTCCCATAAACGAGATAACTCTTCATCGCAAATCCGCTCTCCAGAGAATCATCGGATACTCGGATACGCCAAGTTCTACTATTTGCCCATTTTACACGAAACCGACCGCTGTGCCAAGAAGATTCTCGCACCGGAACGCCTTCCTCAAAATGTCTCGGAACGGCAAAGGTTTTGCCTCCCCCCTGCCCGCTGATCCGAAAATGGCGTGCGTCCCAACCGCCGCTGTGATAGTCTGGTCGTCGGATCTTTGACTGCGGTTTTCTCAACCATAGGGCAATACAAACCCTCGCGATGGAGATAGGGCTATGACGGAGGCGAATGACGTACGGACAGGACGAATCACGCGACGCGGATTCCTTGGCGCCGGAGCGACGCTGTCTTTCACAATCGTCGGGGCAAGGACCGTCGCTGGAACCCAGGCGAACAGCCGAATCAAAGTCGGCGTCATCGGCTTGGGCGGTCGGGGCCGGATGATCGCCGACATGGCCCGCAGACATGGCGGCTATGAAATCGTCGCCTTGGCGGACTACTTCGAGCAGGTCGTCCATGCGGCCGGCGACCAGTTGGGCATATCCAAGGCGAATCGTTTCGCAGGCCTTTCGGGCTACAAGGGGGCTATCGCCGCCGACGTCGAGGCGGTATTTCTGGAAACGCCACCCTACTGCTTCCCGGAGCACGTCGAGGCGGCAGCAGAAGCAAACCGGCACATCTACATCGCCAAACCCCTGGGTTGCGACGTGCCCGGCTGCCTGCGTGTTCGCGACGCCGCAAGAAGAACCACTGTGAACAAGAGGGTCTTCCTGTGCGATTTCCAGACCCGGACAGACCCGTTCATCACCGAGGGCATCAGACGTGTACGCGACGGAGAAATCGGTTCCGTCGGCATGCTCAGTTCGGAATACAACGACGAGAGTTTCCGCGACCCGCCCAAGACTGCAACCGTCGAAGACCGCCTCCAGGAACTAATCTGGGTCAACGATGATTCGCTGGGCGGCAGCTACCTGGTCAACGCCGGAATCCACGCGATCGACGTGGCCCTTTGGATCGCAGGACAAATGCCGACAAGTGCCACAGGAGCGTCACGAATCGTACGGACCGATCCCCATGGCGACTCGCATGACGTCTTCTCGCTGACGTACGAATTCGCCAACGGCCTGATCCTGAACCATCGCGGCGAACACTTGAAGAACCGCTCTGATTTCCGCAGCGACTGCATAGCGCAGGGTTCAGACGGCTGGCTCGAAACCGGCTACACGACGCGTGCTCGGATTCTCGCTCAAAGCGGCGGCTGGCGCGGCGGCGACGTCGTCAACCTTTATGCAGCCGGCGCCGAGCGGAACATCGACACGTTCCACAAGTCCGTCGCAGGCGGAGTCTGCGACAATCCGACTGTCGAACCGAGCATCGACGCGACCCTGGCCACGATCCTGGGTAGAGAGGCCGCTCGCCGACGGACGAAGCTGACCCTGGACGAAATCCTGCGGGAGAACCGCCGCCTGGAACCCGATCTGACCGGCCTGAGAACATAATCGAGGTCCTTGCAGAGAACGCAATTCGGTGCAGATACCCAAGGGGCCGCGAACCTCACTGTTCGTGGCCCCTGGCCCAACATCCTGTCGGATTCCGTCAAGGCAACCGGCCTCTCCGAGCCGGCCAGCCCTAGCGGCTGCGATCCACGCAGCGTCGAACCGTTCGGTCGCGACGATTGAGCACCCGAGCGCAAAACCGAACCATTGCGACGAGCGAAAGCGTATGCCCCTGATGACAAACCTACATCCGAAGACTGCGGCCAGTCAATCCGGAAACCTACGTAATTTCGGGACATTTTTGAGGAATCGACGTCCCCCCTGCCGCAGCCATTGCGACCCGATAAAGGCCTCTTGAGGCCATCTTTATCCCTGTCACTATCGTCAACACTACGTATTTTTCGTTCTCGCATAAGCATTTTACCAGTATCTCCTTAACTTTCGGAAGGTTCTGACGAGAAGGAAGGCATGATGAACCGCGTCCCAAGAACGATGCCGCGTAATCGCGCCGCCTGTCAGGAGGACTATGGAATCGGTTGAGAACTCACGATATGAGATCCGCCAGGCAACCTTGGAGGACATACCAGAATTGATTCGCATGCAGATGGCCCTGCAGGAAGACATGGACAGCGTCCGCGAGAATCTGCTCAGGCCCGGCCAGACGAATGTCGCCGGGCTGCGGGAGTACTACAGTGCCCGAATCCGCGATGAGCAGACCCAGATGCTCGTCGCCCTGCCGGCGGAATCCTCACGAGCGATCGGGATGGGCGCAGGCAAGATCTGGCTGCACGCCGACTACCTGCCGCCGCGATCGGGCGAACTGATCGATATTTGGATCGATCCCGAGCACCGCAGAAAGAACCTCGCCCGGCGGATCATCGCCCACCTGCTGCGATTCTTCCGGTTCAACAGGGTCGATTTCCTCGTCGTCAGCTACGTGGAAGGCAACGGAATCGGGGAGTCCCTCTGGAAACGCCTGCAATTCGAGCCGGTCCTCGTCACCGCCACCGCCGACCGCAAGGACGTCGAAGAGAGGCTGCAAATGCCCGTCCGACGCGTAGCGCCGCTGGCTTATCACACGACGCTCGCAGGCAAGTCGAGGATCTCCATGACCCCGGCGCCGGTCGTATAGCCGACCGCCGTGCAGTTGAGGTGTACATCCGCCGGCTACGCTACGCAGACGGCCGCCACGGCCAATACGATCCCGACCTGCAGGAAGAATCTCCGCTCCATTGGAACCTCCCTTCGTGTCCCGCAGTTGCCCTTCACGGCCTCGCCCCTCCTGGGGCATTGGAACCGCCATTCCGTGGTCTCCCAGAGCGTATCCTCAGCACCGACAGCAATCAAGGCTTTTCCACAGGGTTTGGCAGGGGCCGGGTCCATTCTTAGAATTAAGGTAGCACGAGCATCGTGTCGCAGAGGCACGGAGCCATGACAACAGGGAGAACAGTATGAGAACTCTCAAAGTATCCGATGACGTGTACGAGCAGTTGAAGTGCCTGGTGGTGGACCCGTTCGACGATACACCGGAGATCGTGATCGGCCGGCTCATCGAGATCGTCAACAAGGCCAAGAACCGATGGAGCCCGTTCAACGAGGACGAAGAGACCCTCGAAGAGCCCCGCGTACGGCGAAGCGAATTCCGCGAGGAAGAATCCGTCGTCGTTCTCTAGGAATCTCGACTCGGCCCACGGACTGGCCCACACACAACACACCAAGAGCGGTGAACAGGCGTACACATTCCACAGCCTGCCGCCGCCTCTTCGCTTGATCGCAGGGCAGACACGTCCGAGAATCTAACCAGGGAGATGTGAATTCCAAGCCAAGGGACGACCCGGATTCCGGACGGACAGTCCTGCTACCACACCGCGGCGTAGTCGCAACGGGCCATGGTGAACCCGTCGTTCCAGCCTTTGTTGTACTGGCGGTCCTGCTCGTACCGACCGAGATTCCTCGTGAACTGGTAGAACGGATGGCCCATCGTATGGCATCCGGCGGAGTACCCGTCAACATAGCCGTCAGCATATTCCCCGCTGTACCCGGCGGCAATCAGTCCCTTGCGGTCGATGGAACCGCAACCCGCGACGAACGACAAGACCAGCAACGCCACGACGACCTTCTTCATGCCCAGTTCTCCAGACCCGTCTGCCACAAACCTGCCAGGAAAAACCCTTGAAAGAGTGAAACTCCAACGTCCAGTTGGTAATAAAACAGTATTTTAACAAATGTCAAGGGTGAAAGCACAAAATAAAGCGGATATCAGTACTAAAATCGCAGATCGGACACTTGGCAGGACAAGACAGGCCGACGAAATGCCCCACCATCCTGGAGGGACAGGACGCCAAAACCGAAGGACGGAACGAGTCGCCGACGGACTATCGCGGTCCCCTCTGCTGCCGGGGAGGCGCGTACGCCGGAGCATCCGTAAGATAGATCTCCGTGCGGAAAACGTCGATCAGCGGATCGCTGAGGTATTGCAGCGAGAAGTGCAGGTTGCCGCGGGCCCCCTGCTGCCGGCATAGGCGGTGCTGACTGCGAATCAGATCGAGGTTTCGCGTGGTCGCCTGGCCGCCCGCTTCCTGGTAGATCGCCAGGCCTGGGATGATCCGCTGCAACGTCGGATCGATGGTCTTCCACTGGGCGAACTGGCGGGCCAGCTCGGTGTTGTCGGCGGTGTAGGCCATCGGGATCACGAAGTCGATCGTCTTGTCGCGAATCCAGCGGGGCCAGTCCTGGTAGAGCGAATCGGCCGATTCCAGCGAGGCGAAGACCGCCGCGGAGACCTGGGCCTGGGGCTTGAGGCCCTTGGCGCGACGATAGACGTCGCGAACGAGTTCCGTGACGCCGACCTTGCGGAACTCGGCCCACTTGGCCGTCCGCTGCTTCCACTGGGCCAGATCCAGGTGGTGGCGGCCCTTGGGCACGAGGGGACTTCGCCCGGTGGACTCGATCACTTCGACCCGGCGTATGTACCGGCCCGTCGAGGCAAAGCCGGTCACCCGCTGCAGGGCCAGGATGGACATGGACTTGAACGGCCCGTCGATGATCAGCAGCTTGCCGCCCTTGCGGACGAACGCCTCCAGGCTGCGGGCCACATCATCGGGAACGATATAGACCGCAGGAAGGACCAGGACGCTCCCGGCGGGCAGACCCGCGATCTTCTCTGCCGGCACGGACGTCGGGCGATAGCCCAGGCGGGTCAGCGAAGCCCGCGCCGACTCGAACGGGCCGTTCCCATACTCGCTTCGCGTCGCGGCGGTCGTGGTGATGTGGACCGTGGCGCGACCGGTGGTCCAGACTCCGAGCGTCAGCTTGACCGACTCAGCCACCGCGGGCGGCATGTCGTTCTCCGCACGCCAGTTGAGCAGCAGGACCATCCCCTCGTCGAGCTTGTTCATCGCCATGGCGGGCGTGCCGTCGGAGAACTCCGCCAGGACCACGGCGGTGGTCGGCTTCACCAGCGGATTGGCGGTGATATCGGCTGCCGCCGGCAGCTTCGTGCGGCGTTCCTTCGTCATCGCCTCGAATCCATACCGCCGGGCGAAGGTCTCCTGGCAGTAGTCGCAGTAGCACTGCTGGGGTCCATAGCGGATGTAGTCGAACTGGATGCCGTCGAGGTCGTACTTCCGGAGGCACTCGATCATCAGGTCGCTCTGGAACCGCCGGACCTCGGGTCTGCTGAAGTCGTACCAGAGCTTGCCCGCCCCGCCGTCCTGCACGGCCCAATCGGGGTGCTTGTCCAACACGGCGCGGACCTCTTGCGAGCCATAGAAACCGTTGACGAACCACGCGTGAACCTGGATGTCCCGCTTGTGGCACTGCTCGATCATGTACGCCAGCGGGTCGTGGCCCGCCGGGACGCCTTCGCCCAAGGGACACATCGCGCTCTGGAAATAGGCTTGGCCGCCCCAGTACCAGACGAGAATAAAGACCGCGTTGAACCTTGCCCGCTCGATCCTGGCGACCATCGCGTCAGCCTCGGCGGGCGTCTTGATCTGCGTTCCATGCATCCAGACGCCGCGAAGCTCGGGCCTTGCGGCGCAGGGAATCGCCAGAAGAAGAACAATCAGAAATACTCGCATAGGATCCCGGATCAAGGGAATTTGTTCAGGGGGTCGTACCAACGCTTGAGCACGCCTTCCCCGGTGGTTTCCGCCAGACTGCTGGCGTGACCATCGAGCCAGAGGACGTTCAGGGTGCCTCCGGTTTCGAAATCGCTTCGGTTCCGGATGTTGTGCCGGAAGATGCCGCGATACCAGTTCGCGCGCGAGCCACCCTGGCGGTAGTGGGTCAGATTGATGCCGTTGGGACTCGGAAAGAGCATGTCCGAATTGCCCGCCGCGTTGCCGTTCTCGATTCGAGGCTCCATGTGGTCATGGGCGACGATGATCTCGGAATGGCGAGGAATCCGGATCACGTTCTCCTTGCTCAGCCAGCCGTTGAGGCCGAAGGCCGACACGTAGATCAGCTTGGGGTCGCCGCCGTACAATAGATCCTTGGCCACCGTCTCACAGAAGTTGCGAAAGGCGGCGCATCCGAAGATCTTCCGCTCCTTCACATACGGAAGATAGGCGATTCCCCAGTAGGAATTCTGACTGGAGGGCGTCAGCGGGTTTCCCGCGGCATCCCACCACAAGTGGCCGTTGCTCCGACCGTCGGTGTCCCCCGCGCTCGAGTGGGTGTTTGGCATGATGAAGCCGGAGTCCTGCAAATACATCTGCACTCCCAGGCCGATGTTCTTGAGATTCGAGCGGCAGGCGGCGTCGCTCGCCTGCTCCTTCACACGACTCAAGGCCGGCATGAGAATCCCCATCAAGATGGCGATAATCCCGATGACGACAAGCAATTCGATCAGCGTGAAGCCCTTCCTGCTGTGTGTCATGAGGTTCCTCGTCCTGTACAATTGGGCTCGTCGATCACGGGCAGTAGTTGCCGACCGGAAGTCCACCGATCTTTCCATTGTACAGGAAGCCGCCGCGGAGGGCAAGCAATCCCTGGACGCCGGAGAGAATCGCTCGTCTTGCCTGGGACGCTCCCCCAGTCTCCACGCCATGGGGACCGTTCGCCCCTACGAACGCGACATCAGAATCTTGTCCAGGATCGGGGTCCGAGCGCGCGCCCTTTGAGCAGAAGGAGAAAACAACCAACAAGACAACCCGCAGCCAAGCCCGGTCCGTGACCATTTGAATCCCCTTTCGTCTTGAGCGACGATACCGGCGGCCGACGGCCCCCCTTATCGTGTCGATAAAAGGAAGGGATATGCAAACACCGTGTGAATCTTCATGCGGAGTTGCCAACATAACGGCTCGACGGTTGACTTTCGGGCACATCCTTGTATAATCAGGGATAGATGGTGTGTAAACGATTGATATCTCGCTGGACATTGTTTTCGGTGCACGGAAATGGCTGTTACGAAAGCCTGCTACATCTTCTTGGCGATGGAACTGCCGCACGGCAGTCGCGCCCGGCGTCTCTCTCCGTGCAGCCCCGCCTATAGAAACAAGCATCCTCATCTTCCGCGGAGCGACGATCCGCCTGTGATCTTCAATTCTCCCGCAAGGGTTGCGTGAATCCCCCGGTCTTGACCTGCATGTTCGAAGCGCGCCTCGCGGTTTCGCATGAAGGCCGGAACGTGGCTGGTTCCGCACTTGGCGGGCAGTCCTCGACACTGGCGGTGCGTGCCGATTCTGCACAGGATGGGGTCTACGAAATCGCGACAGATGCAGCAAGAAAAAGGAGATATCCATGAACGAAACCAAGGTGAAGGAAATCGTGGCCCAGGCCATCGCAGCGGCGGACATCGAGCCCTGGAAATACTATCACGTGTGCTGGTGGGAAGGAAAGCTCCAGTGCCTTCACGTCCATCACACGAAGGAACACCATCCCTCCTTCTACGCCGCCTCGGGGTATGTATTCACGAACGGATTGAGCGTCCACCAATGGAGGATCGTGACCGATCGAGTGATGGAGTTCTGCCGGACTCGCGGCATCCAGCTTGCCCGCAGTTCGACGCGACGCGGCGCCAGGAAGTCCGCCGGGGCTTTCGGCGAAAAACTCAAGATCAGCGAGTTTGACTCCATCCGACTTCGCAAGCTGCTGGCCAGCGGCCGATCCCCCGGATCTCCGATGAACACGGACCTCGAGAAACTCCAGCGGTTGCTGGAGTCGGCGGAAACGGTGCCTCCGGAAAACGTGCCGGCCGACGTGGTGACGATGAACTCACAGGTGCGGCTGAAAGACGAAGAGGCAAACACCGAGATGACCCTTTCCCTGGTCTTCCCGGCCGACGCCCTGCGGGACACGGACTTCGAGAAGATGAACATCTCGGTCCTCACGCCGATCGGGCTGTCGATCCTCGGCCGGCGGATCGGCGACACCGTGGAAGGACGCATTCGAGTCCACGACCTGCTGTATCAACCCGAGGCCGCAGGGGATTATCATCTGTAGCGAGAGCCGGTCGCGACAAACGTCCTCTTGCGAAAGACATCACCATGACCTCCCGGGGCCGCATACATCCCCCGGCAGGCGTCGGTCTGCGTATCGAGAACCTGCGACTGCCGCGAGGAATGCCCCCGATGTGAAGGCCGTGCTGCGCGCACGGAGAAGGAACTCCCCCATGACGAAGAGGCTTGCCGACTTCGCCCGCCATACCGCCCTCCTGACGCTGGGCAGCGCCCTGTGTGCCCTGGCCGTCAAGGGGATTCTGCTTCCTCAGGGCTTCCTGTCTCGGGGTTTGACCGGCGCGGCTCTGATCGTGCACTACGCCTATCCGGCCCTGCCCGTCGGGGCCGCCTATCTGTTGATGAATATTCCGGTGTTCTGCCTGGGCTGGCGTTTCGTCGGCAGGCGGTTCTCGCTCTATTCGCTGTGGGGCATGGTCATCTATTCAGGGATGCTGTACGCGATGACGATCCGGATCGAGATCGCCGACAAGATGCTCAGCGCCGTCGTCGCGGGGGCCTTGTCCGGAACGGGAATTGCGATCGTCCTGCGTTCGTACGGCTCGACCGGCGGTGCGGAGATCTTGTCCGTGATCCTTCGAAAGGCGTTCTCGATCCCGCTCGGCATGGGGTCCATGATCCTGAACGCGGGTATTCTGGTCGCCGGCATCATGTTGTTTCCGCTGGAGGCGGTGCTGTACACCCTGGTGTACGTGGCCCTCAGTTCGCGAATCACCGACGCCGTTTTCCACGGCCTGACGAAACGTCAGGCGGCGATCATCATCTCAGACCGCTGGGAGGAAATCGCACGGGAATTGACGGCCATCCATCGAATCGGAATCACGCGAATCGACGGCTGGGGCGGCTACGAGGGGACCGGCAAGACCATCCTGTATTCCGTCATCAACCGAAAGAACATGTCGCTGCTGAAGAGAGTCGTCCTCGACAAGGACCCGACCGCCTTCGTCGCCATCATGACAGCCGAAGACGTCACAGGCGTCGAGGTCGGCAACCAGCCCCACTGGTAATCAGGGACCCTGGACGGCGGTGCTTGCTGATGCGAACATCCCGTCGTTTGCGATGGAATGGAATGAAAAAGGGCGTCGATGGCAGTGCGTAGATCGCCGTGCGGCGAGGGAATCCACCGACACCCCTCGTATAGGAGCTTGTCGCGAGCCGTCCGGGCCGTGGGCGATGCGTGTCGCCTACAGGCCGCGTTTTTTCAAGGTCACGCTGATCCCGCCGGTGTGATTGAGAATCAGGGTTTCCAGGTCCGGGTTCGTTGTGATGGCCTTGATGAATTCCGGATCGGACTGGCCCGGGTTGATGTTGTGACCGATGACAAGGCCGCCCGGCCGGATCTTGGGCAGCAGCTTGTTCAGGTAGTCCAGGTAACCCTCCTTGTCGGCGTCCAAGAACAGGATGTCGATGGGTCCCTCGACCTGGGCAACCTTCTCATGCGCATCGCCTTCGACGAGCGTCACAAGATCCTCGACGCCGGCCTTCTTGAAGTTCTCCCTCGCCATGGCGGCGCGCTGGGCGTCGATCTCAAACGTGGTCAGTCTGCCGCCCGTGCTCTTGAGCGCCAGGCACTGCCAAATCGCCGAATAACCGTTGGACGTGCCGATCTCGACGATGTGCTTGGCGCCTACGCTCTCGGCGAGAATCCGCAAAAGCCTGCCGTCTTCGACGGGCACGTTCATGTTGCCCGCCCGCTGGGTGCGGTCCATCTCGTCGAGCACGCCGAGAATCCCCTTCTCGGTTTCGCTCTTGGCCACAGGCGGGCTGCTCTGCAAACCCTGTCCGCCCGGCAGCCCCATGCCCGGCCTCTGTCCACGCCTGCCGCCGGGACCCGGCTGCGCCCAAAGCAGACCGGCCACAACCAGCAGAGTAATTCCCACCACCCCGATTCCCGTTCTCTTGATCATCGCCGTTTCCTTTCACAATTTGCTGCCTGTCTTGGTCTCTGACGCCGGTCCACGCACCGGCTTCCGGTAAGTCAGTGGGACTCGCCAGGCGTCGGTTACAGAATATCCCCGGATTTGCCCCGTGAATTCGGATATGGTACAAGTGGTTGCAAGGCAGTATAAGATGGCCGGGGCGACGCATGCATCGCCCGTACGCAGTCACCCGAAGGAGGTTTGCCATGCCAATCAGCTGACGTGGGTTTCTAAGAGCAGCCGGTGCAGGTCTGTGTCCGGGCGAGATGGGAACCGAACTGGCCGCGAGCGATCCCGCCAAACCCAACATTGTGCTGTGCATGGCCGACGACCAGGGCTGGGGGGACATGGCCTACAACGGCCATCCGGCTCTTCAGACGCCGAACTTCGACGCCACAGCCGCCGAGGCATTGCGGTTCGACCGCTTCTACGCGGCGGCGCCGGTCTGCTCGCCGACCCGGGGCAGCGTGATGACCGGGCGGCACCCGAACCGGTTCGGCTGCTGTAAATGGGGCCACCCGATCCGGCCGCAGGAGGTGACGATTGCGGAGGCTCTCAAGACCGCTGGCTATGTCATCGGCCATTTCGGGAAATGGCACGTCGGCTCGGTCTGCAAGGACAGCCCCGTGAACCCCGGCGCCAAAGGCGTCGACGAATGGCTCTCGGCCCCCAACTTCTTCGACAATGACCCGATCATGAGCCGCCGGGGCGTGGCCGTTCCCACGCGGGGCGAAAGCTCGGCCGTCACCACGAACAGCGACAGTCAAGCAGTGAATCGTAGATTGTAGATGGTGGATCCCATCACTCGTGTCGCAACGCCACAATCGGATCGACCTTGGCGGCGTGGATCGCCGGGTACAGGCCGAAGAGAATCCCGATGCTCATACTGATGAACAAAGGCAGGAGAATCCCGTTGAGAGTGATCACTGTGGGCATGTCGGAGAAATGGGTGATCAGTCGGGGGATCAGCACGCCGATGCCCAGGCCGATCATACCGCCGAACATGGACAGCACGCAGGTCTCGATCAGGAACTGGTAGATGATCTGGCGACGCTTGGCGCCGATCGCCCGACGGATGCCGATTTCCCGGGTCCGCTCGGTCACCGAGGCCAGCATGATGTTCATGATGCCGATGCCGCCGACGAGCAGGCTGATCCCGGCGATCGAGCCCAGCACGATGTTGAACGTCCGCTTGGTGGCCTCCGTCTGCTTGAGCAGCGCCAGCGGGACGCTGACCACGAAGTCCTTCTTCTTGTGGAACAGTCCGAGCATCCGCTCGATGCCCGCCGCGGCGGCCTCCACATGCCTGGAATCGTCCACCTGGACGATGATCTGATGCAGTTCGACGCGTTCCCGCTCGAAAGAACCGCTGGTCACTCGGGTGAAGATGTCGCCATAGTACCGCCGGGCGACCTCCAGAGAGATGTAGACGTCGGCCTCCTGATCAGGGATTTGGATATTGCCCGCCTGGCCGCTCTCGCTGCGGACGATGCCGACGACCTCGAACTCGTTGCCCCCGATGCGGACGGTCTGCCCGATGGAGCCCTGTGTCGCCAGCAGCTTGCGGGCGCCGAACTCGGTGAGAACCGCCACCGGCGCTTTCTTCTCCTCGTCGGATCGAAGGAGCACACGTCCGGCCTCAACCTCTCGCGGAACCAGCTCGAACCACTCAGCGGTCGTTCCCACGACACGCAGCTCCATCGACCGCTCGCGAAGACGGGCTTCCTTGCGGATGATCTTCACCGGCGCGGCCCGTTTGACCTGCTTGATGCTCTCCGCAATCCGGCGGTAATCGTTGTAGGTCAGACCGTAGACGCTCATCGAGTTGCGGTTCACCGCGGTCTGCTCCTGATCGGCCGGCTTCATCGAGTTGAGGATGACGTTGTTGCTGCCGAGCCGGCGGATGTCCGCCATGGCCTTCTCGCTGGCGCCCTCGCCGACCGCGAGCATGGCCACCACGCTGCCGACGCCGAAGACCACGCCCAGCATCGTCAGGAACGAGCGGAGCTTGTGCAACAGCAGATTCTCGACGCCCAGCCAGATGTTCCGTGCAATCTTGGTTTGTCTCATCGCATCAAACCCCGCCAGAAAACCCGAAGCTTTCGACTACGCCGACGACGCATTCCGCATGATGCTCGCATCGCCCCTATTCGTGTCTCAACGCAACGATCGGATCGACCTTCGCGGCGTGAAGCGCCGGGTACAGGCCGAACACGATCCCAATGCTCATGCTGATCGCCAGCGGCAGCACGACACAGTACGGTTTCATCACCGTCGCCATGCCCGAGAAATGCGTGATCAGGAACGGGATCATCGCGCCGATGCCCAGACCGATCAGGCCCCCGAACATCGAGAGCACCACGGTCTCGATGAGAAACTGAAAGACGATCTGCCGCCGTTTGGCGCCGATCGCCCGCCGGATGCCGATTTCCCGGGTCCGCTCGGTCACCGCAGCCAGCATGATGTTCATGATGCCGATACCGCCGACGAGCAGACTGATCCCGGCGATTGAACCCAGCACGATGTTGAACGTCCGCTTGGTGGCCTCGGCCTGCTTGAGCAGCGCCAGCGGAACGCTCACGGCGTAATCCTTCTTCTTGTGAAACCGTTCGAGCATCCGTTCGATCGCGGCTGCGACCGATTCGGCGTTCTTCGGATCGTCCACCTGCACGATGATCTGGTGCAGTTCCACCTTCTCCCGCTCCTGGGAGCCGGCGGTGCGCCTGGTGAAAATGTCGCCGTAGTAACGTTGGGCCACCTCCAGCGGGATGTAGACGTCGATCTCCTGGTCGGGAACCTGGACGCTGCCCGACTGCCCCCCCTCGCTCTGGATGATGCCGACGACTTCGAACTCCTTGCCTCCGATGCGGAGGCTCTGACCGATGGAGCCCTGCGTGGCCAGCAGCCTGCGGGCGCCGTACTCGGTCAGAACAGCCACCGGAGCCCGCTTGTCCTGGTCCTCCTGACGAATCACCCGCCCGGCAACGAGGGGGCGAGGCACCAACGGGAACCAGTCCGGTGTCGCCCCCACCACGCGCAGCTCCATGGATCGCTCGCGCAAACGGGACTCCTTGCGCAACAGCTTGGCCGGGGCCACCCGCAGAACGTTGGGGAAACTCTCCGAGATCCGTCGATAGTCCGCGTACGTCAGGCCGTAGATGCTCATGTTGGAGCGTTGTGTGCTCATGGCCTCTTCCTGGGCCGACTTGACCGAAGTGAGGATAATGTTGTCGCTGCCGAGCTTGCGGATCCGCGTCATGGCCTCCTCGCTGGCGCCCTCGCCGACCGCGAGCATGGCCACCACGCTGCCGACGCCGAAGACCACGCCCAGCATCGTCAGGAACGAGCGAAGCTTGTGCAGCAGCAGGTTCTCGATGCCCAGCCAGATATTTCTTGCGATTCTCGTCTGTCTCATTTCAGCAGGCCCCGCCGGGAAACCTCAGATCGTCCGGCGTCTCTCGGGCGACGCGTGCGTCGCCTCTACGGGTGTCTGGACGCCACGACCGGAGCGGTCTTGGCGTAGACGCCCTCGATTCTATCGATGTTGCCGTCGATCATGTGCAGTCGGCTCTTCGCATAGGTGGCGATGTCCGGCTCGTGCGTAACCATAATGACGGTCTTGCCCGCCTTGTTCAACTTGGTCAGGAGCTCCATGATCTGCACGCCGGTGACGGAGTCGAGGTTGCCCGTCGGTTCGTCGGCGAAGATCATCTGCGGATCGTTGGCCAGGGCGCGGGCGATGGCCACGCGCTGCATCTGCCCGCCGGAAAGCTCCGTCGGACGGTGGTTCAGCCGCTCGCCGAGGCCGACCTCTTCAGCCAGTTCCTTGGCCCGCTCGGCGCTGCGGATCGCATCCCACCCCAGGTAGTACAAAGGCAGCTCGATGTTCCGCTGCACCGACAATTGAGGGATCAGATTGAAGCTCTGGAAGATGAAGCCCAGGTACCGAAGCCGCAGCTCGCTGAGCGCGTCGTCGTCCAGCTTGCTGACGTCCTTGCCGTCGAGGTAATAGGCCCCTGAGGTCAGGCGGTCCAGACAGCCCAGGACGTTCATCATCGTGCTCTTGCCGGAACCGCTGGGACCCATGATCGCCCAGAAATCGCCCTTCTGGAACGTTATGTCGATGCCGGCCAAGGCCCGCACCTCCTCGACGCCCATAATATAGGTTTTCCGGGCGTTTTCAAGGCGGACAATCTCATGCCCATTTTTCGACGCAGCCCGATCGGCCATCATTGTCCCCCCTGCGGCTGACCGCCGGTTTCGCTACGGCGACCGCCTCCGCCTTCGCCACGGCCGCCGAACCCGGCGCCGCCGTCGGTCCCGCGTCCGCCCATTCCACTGCCCTCGCCCCGCGTACCGCGGCGCTGTCGCATCTGCTGGCGTTCCTCGTCGGACATGTTCTCGAACCGCTGACGCATCTGTTCCCGCTGTTCCTGGGTCATGCTGTTCTCAGACTGCTGCCTCATCTTCTGCATCGCCTGCTGTTGTTCCTCGGGCGACATGCCTTCGAACTGTTTGCGGGCCGCTTCCATCTGCTCCTGCGAGGGCATCTGGAAACCCTGTCCGCCCTGCTGTCCAGGCATCCCGGCGCCGGAGAATCCCGCCGGTCCCGCGGCTCCCGCGGGAGCCTGCGTATCCGGAGTCCGAACCGCCCGGTTGGCCTCCATCTCGTTGGCGGCCCTGAGCTTCTCGTTGATTCTCTGCGTTGTCGTGTCGTTGGCGTCGCCTCCGCCGGGAATCCGCTCGCCGGGCTCCAGGGTCGCCGCCTTCAACGGAGGCGTCAGGAGCACAACCTCCCCTTCGGCCAGACCGCTGCGAACAATGACCATGCTGTTGTTGTCCAACCCGATCTCGACCTTGCGTTCCTGGGGTGTCCCCTCCTTGACCACGTACACCGTGGGCTGGCCGGCGACGCGTAAAACGGCCTGGACCGGGATGTACACGACGTCCGCGTGCTGTTCCACGATGATCTCGGCCTTGCAGCTCATGCCGCTTCGGAGGCCTTCGTCGGCGGTGTCCAGGTTGATATTCGTGGTGTAAACCTTCAGATCGGGGTTCATCCACATGCTCTGGGCGTTGGGCAAGGGAGCGATGCGGGCCACCGTGCCGAGGAATTTCCTGTTCGGCAGCGCATCGACGGTGATCACGGCCGGCAATCCCGGCCGGACCTTGTCCAGACTCGCCTCATGAACGTCCACCTCCGCCACAGACGAGGAGGACTTGGGGATATAGATCAGTTCCTGCCGCTCGTAGACCTCGACGCCGTCGGCCAGCGGCCTGCGGTCGTCTCGACCGAACCCACCGCGGGAGCTGGTCGCATAGACCACCATACCCTCGGTCGGAGAGTAGATCGTGGCCTTGCCGAGCTGGTCGTCGATCCTCTGGAGCTTGTCCCTCTGGCGGCTCAGTTCCTGCTCCTTGGCCTTCAAGTCCGCCTCTGCCTGGACGAGGTTGGCCCGGGCTCTGGCCTTGGTCCGCTCCAGCTCCATCTCCGCCTGCTTGACATCGCTCTGGAGTTGTTCGAGCTTCTGCGTGTGCGTGAAATTCTCCAGCACTTCGAGATTGTTGTTCGCCACTTCCAGCCGGACTCGGTTGCGATTTCTCGTCAATTCGTCGGCTTGCTTCTCCGTCAGGGAGAGGTATTTCTCCTCGTGCAAGGCCAGGGACCATTTCAACGTTTCCTCGGCCCGCTTGAGCTCCTCCTCGGCCAAGGTGATGTCGTTCCTGGCCTGGGCCAATTGATTGCGATACTCCCCGTTGGGGTCGGTGTACTTCTGCAAGTCCAACTGGGCGAACCGCAGCTTCAGTTCGGCGACGTCGACGTTGCTTTGCCCCTGACTTCGGGTGATCTCGAAATTCTCCTTGGCGTTGACCCAGGAGGCGTCGGCGTTCTGCAGGCGGATCTCCTGATCGATTCGACTGTCTTTGAGCGTGCTGTCGTCCAGTTCGACGAGCACGTCCCCCCGCCGGACGCGCGTGCCTTCGGGAACAATCGAGATGATCGTCGTGCGGCCCTCGACTTCGTTGCGGATGACCTCCTGCTCCTTGGCCTTGATGGCGCCGGACTCCAGGACGCTGATGCTCAGAGGCCCTCGCTTGGCGACGAACGTGGCCATCATGGCGCCGGGATCGTCCTGGGCACGAACGGCCTTGAGCCAGACCACAACCAGGACGGCCGCCGCCACGAGCACGGCGGTGCCGATCAGTTTGAAGGGCTTGCGTGAAGTACCGTTAGCTTTGTTGTTGACTGTCATGCTTGATATCCTCGGGCGAAAATTCTTCCCACAATCCACGCTCATTCACTTTGAGAATCCCCAGATCGCGTTGGATCTCCAACTCGGCGATCCGGTAGTTGACCACGGCCGCCGTCAACTGGTTCCTTGCCGACAGCAGCGAGTCCTGGGCGTCCAGCAGATCGCGAATCTGCCTTCTCCCGGCCTCCAGGAACATCGTCGTGCTTCGGACACGCTTTTCCGCGACGACGACCGACTTGGCCTGAATGTTGAGGCTTTCGCGGGATTCCCGCAAATTGCGCAACTCGTCGCGAATCGCCAGCTTGATGTTGTCTTCCAGCGACTGAACGCTCCGTGTGGCCCGTTCCAGACTGATCAGGCTGTTGCGATAGGCGTTTCGCTGGGCCGTCCGCTCGATCGGCAGATCCAGCGGCATCGAGGCGTTGTACCGCCCCCCGCTGAACCGCAGACTGCCGTCGTCGTCGGTATCGGTGAAACTGGCGCTGCCCCGCAGGTTCAGGCCCGCTTTAAGGGCGTCGGCGCGGACCACAACCTGCCTCTGGGCGTCATAGACCGAACCCAGGGAGACAAGCATGTCCAGACGCTTCTCCAGAGCCAGCCTCACCGCCAACGATTCGTCGATCTCCAGAGGGCCGGCCCCTTCCTTGCTGGGCGTCACCAGCATCACCGGCGCATCGGCGGGCGGCGTGGTCTCCTGCGCTGCGGCGGTGGAGGCCACCTTGAGGCTCTCGGTGATCTCGTCGGCCTGTTTGCGCAATTGTTCCAAATCGCCCTGATCCAACTCGATGACCGCATCGACGGGCAGGCCGATCGTGGTCTTGAACGAATCCAGCGAGCTCTTGAGCTGCTCCTGGGCGGAAATCCATCCGTTTCTGGCGCTCAGCTCCCGCTGGACCGCCTGATCCACGTCGATCTCGGAGATTCGCCCCGCGTCGCCTCGACGACGGGACCACCGAGCGGACTGCACCGCGCTTTCGTAGTTGGCCCGGGCATTCGCCACGGAGTCCACCTGCCGCAGAACCGAGTAGTACTGTCGGGCGATGTTGACGGAGAACGTCTGCTTGTATCGCTCGAACTCCCAGATGCGATAGACGACCGTGCGCTCGGCCTGAGTCAGATTCTCCGTGATAACATGCCGGCCGGCCCCACGCAACAGGGGCATGGAGATGGACGTATCTACCCCCAGCCCCACGGAAGACGTTCTCCCCTGCGTGAGCAGGTTGCCCAGATCGATCGCAATGGCCGAACTGAGGGCCAGCCCGCTGGTCAGAAGGCGACTGACGTCGGCCGACGCGCTGTTGTTGGTAGTTACGACCGTGTCGCCCGTCGTGTTCATGGTCACGGAACTGTTCGTGCCGGCCCCGAAAATGTTCCGAAAGTCGTTTCGGCGCAGGTCCAGGTCCAGTGCCGCCTGGAAAACCGTCTCCTTCTGCGACTGGTATGCAGCACTGTTGCGGGCTCCGATCTGAAGGGCGTCGATCAGCGAGATCTTGAGCGGCCGATTCGGCTCGATCGGGAGGCTCACGTCGTCCGACCGCGCGTCCGGCAAACGCTCCGCCTCCGGCCAATGCGGAATCGCCTGCAACTTGTCCGTCCCCAGAGAAGCCTCGCCCGCGTGGGCCAGCCCCTGCGCTTCCATCAAACGCCAACGCAGGATGTCGCTGGGCCGCTCGACATGGAAGGATTCCGTCTTGCCCAGGGCCTCCTGTTGCTTCTTTTCGATGATGTCATAGGCGACCTCGTCCGCCTTCTCCCGGTGTTGGGCAGGACTGCGGCACCCCGTGTAGACCAAGCTGCAACAGGACAGCGAGACGGCACAAACCAGACAACGGATAGAGCTTCGTTTCATGAATACGTCCAACCCTGAAGATTCCTGCCTATAAACCACAGCATCCCGAGAATCCGCCCGCCGGAACCTGCGGGCCTCCCCGCGGCACACACCTCGGGGGATACGCTTCGATGCTGTAAGTCTATGTCGCGTCGAACCGCCTTTTCATTACAGACGCCTCTCAAGCCCGGCTCATTGCAGCAAACCCGTTTTCTGTGCGCCCTGCCGGACGCGCAGAGAGCCGACCCTTGATAGGTGGTCCCAGAGTATACCTCCGTTACAAAAATTTGGAAGAGCAAACCGGAATCTGTTCGGAGGCAATCCATTCCCCTGCTTGATCCAAAGGAAAGCGTTGCGTGGCAGGAATTCCCCTGTTATCGTGGTTCGCGTTGCGGCGGTTCCAGTTGCACAAATGACACAACCGCCGGAGCATCCGTCAGCGGCAACCTGGGATACTGGGGCTTTGGAGGCAGATCGATGAACATGTCCGTGGAACAACCGACAATCTCAACGGCAGGCAGGCTGGTTTCGCTCGACGCCCTGCGGGGATTCGACATGTTCTGGATTGTTGGCGGCCACGCCATCGTTTCGGGGCTGGGCAAAGGTCTCAATTGCGAATGGTTCAACCGGCACGTCCTGCCGCAGATCCAGCACGTGCCATGGGAAGGCTTCACCGCGTGGGATCTGATCATGCCCCTGTTTCTGTTCATGGTCGGCGCCGCCATGCCCTTTTCCTTTGCCAAGAGACTCTCCCAAGGCCAGAGCAAGGGCCGACTGCTTGCCCATATTCTCTATCGGGTGGTCGTCCTGTGGATCCTGGGCATGATCGCGCAGGGTCGACTGCTTGAATACGACTTGGCCCAACTGCGGCTCTACAGCAACACGCTCCAGGCGATCGCCGCAGGGTATCTGATCGCTTCGATTCTCCTGCTGACCCTTCGGACCCGATGGCAATTCGTCATAACTGCCGGATTGCTCTTGGCTTACTGGGGTCTGCTGGCTCTGGTTCCGGTCCCCGGACACGGCGCAGGCAAGCTGACGCCCGACGGGAATCTGGCCATCTACCTCGACAAGCTGATCCTCGGCCGATTCCAGGACGGCACCACCTACACCTGGATCCTCAGCAGCATGACCTTCACGACCACCGTGATGCTGGGCGCGTTCGCCGGTCAGTTGCTGCGGTCCGATGGAACCAAGTGGCAGAAGGTCGTGATCCTCTTCTGTTCGGGGCTGGCCTGCCTGCTGATCGGCTGGGCCTGGAGCTTCGTGTTTCCGATCATCAAGCACATCTGGACCAGTTCGATGGTCCTGTTCGCAGGCGGCTGGAGCCTCCTGCTGCTGTGCCTGTTCTATCTTGTCATCGACGTGCTGCGAGTGCGATTCTGGGCGATCTTCTTCGTTGTGATCGGCGCCAACGCGATCGCGGCGTACATGGTGACGCGGGTCTTCGATTTCCGCCACATCAGCGACATCTTCATCCACGGCCTGACCAGGTGGACCGGCCCCTGGCACGGCTTCGTCCAGGCGGTGGGCGCGTTCGCGGTCCTGTGGCTGATCCTGCTGCTGCTCTATCGCAAGAAGGTGTTCATCAAGATCTGACCTGCTCACCGCGCAAACCGCGGCCGGGCGGTGCCGGGGGAAGGCGTGAGGGTCTGCCAATTCAACGGATCGTCGCCGAAGGCACCTGGAGCGATCCGCGACAGAGAGAGCCCATAGCCGTTCGCCTGGTGCGGCCAGAGATCGACGCCGCCGGGGAAATCCTCGTGCCGTGAACCGTCGCTGTAGCGAATCCGATCGACCACAAGCCAGTTCCGCCCGCCCTTGTCGTCGAGGTCGCCCGGACGGAGGAGCTGGATGGTCTCGCCGGAGTTGCGCAGCCGTCCCGCTCCCCAGGGCAGAATCGGAGTCGAGGCCGGGACGGTGAATCGGCTCAGGAACACTGCGGAATCCTTCACGAGCAGCAGGTACCCGCGAGGCCCGAGCGTGATGGGCGGATCGACCGGAAAGAGCAGATCGATGCCCGGGTCTTCGACATCATCGGTGAATCGCCACGGCACCCCCTGATTCGAATCGTACAGGACGACATTGACGTCGCTGATGTTGTACAGTTCGACGTACTCGACCTCCGTCGTGCCGTCCGAACGATACATGATCTCGTTGATCACAACGGGTCCCACCTGAGGGCCGGCGTTCGCCTGGCCGGGCGTGGCTTCGACCGCCGGGACGAGGCTCGGATAGACCGCAGCGCTCTCGTACTGTTCGAACGTAACGCCGGGCTCGGAGGGACCGAACCTTCCCCGCTCGCTGTAGCCTGTCAGGTTGCCCTGGGAGCCGGAGTGCAGATACACGGTTTCGCCCGCGGCGCTGAGCCCGAACGGCTTGCGGCAGCCGGGATCGTAGACGTTGCCGAAATGCAGGGTTTCGTCGAATACCAGCAGCCCCTCCGGCGGCAGGATCGTGCCCTCGGCGATCCGATACTTCGTGAGGTCGTCGTTGTCGTCGCTGAGAAACCATCCGCCGATGTCGAGGGCCTGGCTCGTCGTGTTGCGAAGCTCGATCCAGTCCGGCCCCACGCCCGAGGAGTTGGCCAGCAATTCGTTGATGACGACCGCGCCGGGAGCGGGGACTTCGCCGGCATCGCTCCGACCGGGCGAGCCTCCCCAGGCAGCACTCGGACGCCAGACGCTGCGGTTGTTCCAGAGAGCCACAGGCGTGCCAGCCGGATCGATCACCGTGAGGGAGAAGCCGCCGCCGTCAGTGATGTCGTACCAGTCGTCGCGATACGAGAAGCTGTGGATGACGGCGCCCAGAGCATCCGCCAGTTCGATCCGCTCGCCGCTATTGTTGAGGCTGCCGGCGTACTGGCCTGCGATGGGAAGCCCCTGCCCATACAGGGCCTCGAAGGCCTCGCGGTTCTTGACGACCAGGCAGAAAGCCCCCGGCGGCAATTCCACGTCGGAGAACGTCAAGTCGATGCCTCGGGTGAATCGCACGAGGTTCAGGTTGATGGTCTGGTTCCCGACGTTGGTCAGCTCGACATACTCCGTCTCGGACACGTCGTCGCTCGGATAGTATTGAATCTCACTGATGCGGAGATTCTCCTTCACCGGCCCGACCGCGAAGACCGCGTCGGCCAGTGCGCTCCACGTGCTGCCGCTCTGAGTACGGGCCTTGACCCGCACGCTTCGGGTCAGAGGGATCGGACCGCTGTAGACTTGCTCGCCCGAGGGGTTCTGGTTCGCAGGCGTCCCGCCGGCGACAAGCTGCGCGTTGATCAGGAAATCGGAGCTCGACACTCCGGCGTTCAACCCCTGGACAGCCAGCATGTTGCCGCCCTGCCGCAGGTTGGGCAGATAGGCGGACACGTCGATGGACTCGAACAGGACCGCCTGATCGTCGCTGTGGCCGGCGCCGGCCACGGAATTCCAGGCCGGCAGCCCGTCGAAGTTCCGTCGGGCGATCTCGACCCCGTTTAAATACGCGATGAATCCGTCGTCGTACTGCATCTTGAGGGTCATCGAGTCGAGGGCTTCCTGCCCCGGCGTGAACTGGAAGGGAATGCGGATGTAGCAGGAGCCGTTGATGTTGTACATCCGGCTGCCCAAGTCGAGGCTGATATGGCTCTCGTACCCGGTGCTCCGTTCGAAGCCGATCCCGCCGGGCTCGCCCGACGATGAGAGCCAGGCGGAGTCGTCGAACGAGCGGACGGATCGCCAGTCGCCCACGTCCGGGCCGGTCGGGACCAGGGCTCGCTTGGCGGCGCCGCGGGCAACCAGCGTGGTTTCCGTGAAGGGCTGTGATACATCGGACAGCACCGGATCGCTCCCGTCGAGCGTGTAGTAGACCGGCGCCCCCTGTGGCGAGGGCACGATCCTGAGCGAATCCCCTGTGTTGACGTTGCCGCCGTAGAGGGCGGTCCCGCCGACCGTGAAGCTGGGTCCCGCGAAGGTGTACATGTCTTCCCGCACGCAGGCGGCCAGGAAGATGCTCTGCCGGCTGGGGGTCCAACCGTCGACGATGTAGGTATTCATGCCGGGGATGACGCTTCGGAGTTCGCTGTGCATCTCGTAGAACCGCCGGTTGACGTTCTCCCGGGTCAGGGCCCCGCCGTTGAAGAAATGCTTGTAGACGCGATCCGCGAAGAGCAGGCGGAAATCCGGGTTCGCCTTGAGCGCTCGGTAGAGGTAGGCGTTGGCATTGCTCTGGCTGTTCAACTCAGGGAATCGGTCCGCATTCAACTGGCCCGATTCAAACGTGCCCTCGGCGTCCCAGACGAAGAACTTCCACTGGCCTGCCTCCGAGCGTTCGCAGGCGGCCGCCCAGTTGTTCTGGGGCCAGTCCCAATCGTTCGGCCACAGGCGGACGATCAGGTAATCGATGAAGCAGACCACGTCGAGCCTCTTGCGCAGCTCGGCGTAGTTCGTCGGATCGGCCATGTTGCGTGTGCGAGCGAGGTTGATCATGGCGTCCCAGGACTGCGAATCCCCGTCGCGAAGGCCGCTCATCGTGATTACATCCCAGGGCTTGTCGCTGTTGAACCACTCCTGGCAGGATTCTTCTTTGACTCGCTCGGTCGGGTTGTAGTAGCCTTTGTACTCGCCGTTGATGAACAGGTTGGCGAAGGTGCCGATGCAGGCGACCTGCCCCATGTCCCGATGGAGCCTCCGGACCAGCTCGTCCTTGATGAAAGGGTTCGTGCGGTCATTGTGGCCGGCGCGCAACGCGATCGTGGCGAACTGCTCGGCTTGCGAGAGGGCGAACAGCGGATACCGGAGCCGCCGTTCGCCATACTCGCCCCGGAAGTACAACCGCAGGCCGATCTTGCCGTAGCCCGACCAGAGCCCGTTCTGGCGGACGTACCGGGGACGTGTGTACGGGCTGCCGTGCACCCGAAGGCCGCAATCGACCTGGAACTCTTCCTCGTTCGACGCGATCCACTCGACGGAGACCGGACGCTCCAACTCGCGGTCGAGCATGTTGTTGTAGCTGCCGGCGCCGGTGGAGGTCCAGGTGCCGCCGGCATAGCTGCCGCCGACGATGGCCATGACGCCGTTGGGTTCGTAGAACGTGTTGCCCGCGTCGCCCACCAGCGAGAGAATCGGCAAGGTCTTAAGCTCCGTACGGCTCTCGAAGAGGAAAGTCCTCGTGTAGATCTTCGTGGGCTTGTAGCCGTCCTTGAAAGCCATCGCCCGCACACAAGTCGTCTTGGTGATGCGGATCGGACCGGTGTAAGTCTTGCCCGGGGCGACCCGATAACCCTGCGTCGCATCGGGCGACACGCCGTCCAGCGTGTAGACGATCCTGGCGTCGGGCGTGTCCGTCGTGATGGTCAGGTCGATGCCCGGGCTGCCGCCCAGACGAGTCACATCGGGGCTATAGAGACCCCGTTCGTGGCTGAATCGAAGCGGCGCGACCTCGCCCAGGTAGCCTTCATTGTTCTGCCTGGCCGGCGTCGGCTCGCCGAAGAACCGCAGGGTGTCTCCGCCGTCCGGATAGCGGCCGTACGAAACGTCCGGCGTCTGTTCGCCGTAAACGAGATTGTCGATCAAGGTCACCCCGTCGACGCCGAACAGATAGACCCCGCCCCCCCCGGCGCCCAGGCGAAAACCCGCGTGGAAACCGGAGGCGGGCTGGCCTGTCGTCCGCGCGCCCGCCGGAGGCGGGACGACCTGATAGTCGCCCGTCTGGCCGTCCATCCAGATCAACAGGTAGCCGCCGGGACCGAGCGTCGTGGCCCCTGCGTTGCCCAGGGGGATCTGCCACATCGTGGGGTCCTTGCGGTCGTCGCTCAGGTACATCCCGCCCACGTTGACGAGGGCGTCGCCGGCGTTGTACAGCTCGACCCAGTCGTCGAAATCCCCTTGTGGGTCCGAGAAAAACGCCGCGTTGGAGGCCATCACCTCGTTGATCACGACCTTCGCGTGCGACAGCCTGCCCATAGACGAGGCGATCGCAAGCGTCAGGACCAGAAATGGACAGATCGCGCAACCTCTACGGGCGCTCCACGACGTGGGCGTTCGAGACTTGCCGTTCGATGCGTGCATGCTCACCCAATTCTCCTGATTGATCTTGTCTTTGCGAGTATACCAGATCCCGGCCTGGGAATCGAGGGAATTGCGTGTGCGAAACCCCCGAAGGCGAACCGGCACGCTTGAACCCCAAGACCCCCCTGTGCTATGCTCGTCTATCGATCTACGATGGTTGACGTGTGATTGTTGCCCTGAAAAACCGGTTCCGGCGGTCTCCCAAGTCAGAGAGTCAACCACCGACAATTTCCGCCCAAGGCAGGAGCCATCCGTGCGTGATCTGATCGAGCGAATCCGCGACTTCAACCGCAAGCGGGACTGGGAGCAGTTCCATTCGCCCAAGAACCTCGCGATGTGCCTGGCCGCGGAGGTGGGCGAATTGCTCGAACAGTTCCATCGGCACTTGGATTTCGGCCATTTGGGTTCGTTTCGAATTCCGCGCTTCGGATTTCGAGTTCAGGCCCTGCAAGCCAGATACCGCCGGATCGCCTGGATGCGGATCTCCGCGGTTGGGTGGGTCGAGAAGTACTCGCCCAGCGTCAAGGGCTCCGGGGTCTGGTGCAGACGCCCCAGACGCGACAAGAGCCGGATCGCGCCTTGCGGGTCGTAGCCGGCGGCCGTCGCCAACCGGACGCCCAGCGTGTCGGCGTCCAGCTCGTTGTCCCGCGAATAGGCGGTTTCGAGGAAGCGGATGCCCACGTTCTTCAGCCAGGCGCCGAGCGGGCCCTGGACCGGCGCCGCTCGCGAGGCGGCTGCCATCGCGGAATTGGTCATGATCCGGTCGATGGCGTGGCCCTTGAGCACGTGGCCCATCTCGTGGCCCAGGATGAAGGCGATCTCGTGCTCGTTCCATTCGCACAGGTCGAGGATGGGCCGGCTGACGAAGATGAAACCGCCGGGCAAGGCGAAAGCGTTCGGCTCGCCGCAGAGGAAAGCCTCGAAGTGGAACGTGCGAAGCTTATTCGCAACGCGAGCGGCCAGTCGGCTGCCGGCCTGATCCAGCGCGTCCCGCGTCCGCGGTTCGGCGTCGATCTGAAGCTGCACGCGGGCCTCCTGTGCGAGGTCCAGACCGACTCCATGTTCGAGACGGATCGTGTCCGCCTCCGAACCAGTTGCGGAGGCCCACATCCATCGGGCCTTGCGCACCTTGGGGGCCACCTTGCGGCCCAGATGATAGAAGAGACTGTCGGACATACACGCAGAGCGGATCTGCCTCCACCCATCTTTCCGTCTTGCGGACGTTCGAAGGAGCGTGCACCGCGCACCCTCGCGGATGATCCGGCCCACAAGCCGAACCCCAAACGCCGATCGCATCAGGCCATACGGCCACAAGGATGATAAGGTGCGAGCAAGGCCCCGTCAATCGCGATGGTCCGCATGCGGGATTCCCTTCACAAACCATTGGCTGTCCGCCTAAACCACATCAGGTTGTCGAAGGGACGTGCACCCTCAAGCGGTCGAACCCGCTTGGAACACACGGCGGAGGGCTGCCGGGATCTGTCCGACAGCCCTCCACGTTTGCCATCCAATCAAGATTGACGGAAAATGTGAAGGGCGGAGCAAAAGTGCGGCGGGTGGCGGACCAAAACTGCGGCACCCCGGCCCTATGTACCCCGTGCGATCCGGGGTGTCAATTGTTTCCTATTCACTTTTTCAATCCATCTTCCGGCCCCGGTTCCTCGGC
>DATIKY010000114.1:0-36267 GCA_035476995.1 Sedimentisphaerales bacterium
TCGAGAAACTGCGTGAGGAAACCGCCGCATGGGAGAAGAGCCGTGACGGGGCCGAGGTGAAAGTGAACTGGCAGTTCACCACGGCAGACGCCAGGACAAAGCTGAAACGTCTCTATCCATCAATGGATGGGTAATGGAGCAGTAGATTACGCTTCTTGAATCTGGGCAAGTCGGGGTGATCTGCGGATGATCTCTTTGTCTTTGAGTCCAGGGACGTCTTGCTGATTCCCACCTCACTCGACACAGGACGGTGTGCGGAGCACACCCTGCCGCTGTCGCCCCCCCTGAGGGCCATCCCCCAACAGCGATGTCTTTACTCCTTTGCCGGGAAGGACTTGCGACGAGTGGAACGTGAGACATAGGCCATACAGCGTACGGTCGGCCGGGCTGCGGGTGCCGGTCGGCAGGCGTGGACGCCGCGTGGACAAGTGAAAAACGGAAGGGAGACACCCATGGTCGGTCGCTGCAACAATTGCGTCTACATGTGCATCGATCCGGAAGAGTGGCTGCGGGACATGTACAGGGGCGTGTGGCCGGCGCCCCAGCGCGCCAATCATCCCTGGTTTCCCAGCCGGATGCAGGCGGTGTCGGGCATCGCGTGCCGCAACTACCGTCCAAAACCCGCCCCGCCGAAGGGCGACGTCCGCCTGATCCCCCTGACGGAAGGGTTCTATGCCTACGTGGACGCCGCCGACTACGAGCGGCTCAGCGGGTACACATGGTGGTCGGCGAGCGGATACGCGGCGCGAACCTACGATCGCAAGGCGGTCGAGCAGTTCGGCGGGTTCGCGAGGCTGAACTTCCCGGAGGAATGGCCGCCCGAGAGGAGACGGCAGGTGCAGGCGGAATACCGGGCCGGGCGGGATGGCAGACAGGTCACCACTTGATTCGGCCGGCCGGTCGCGATACCATGTCCGAGGCTGTGTGTCCTGCAAACAAGCCCCGCCTCAACGGCATATGGTGTGATGTCCGTGTTGACCGCGGGAGAGGCCCGCGCGGCCGGACGGCAGGCGTTTGGTCTGCTGCAGAATCAGTATCGGCACAGGGAATATGGGCATCTACAAGCTAAACAATCAATTCCAGCCCTCCGGCGACCAGCCGCAAGCCATCGAACGGCTCGCAGAGGGTCTGCGCGAGGGCAAAAAGTTCCAGACTCTCATGGGCGTCACCGGCAGCGGCAAGACCTTCACCATGGCCAACGTCATCGCCCAGTTTGACCGACCGGTGCTGGTCATTTCGCACAACAAGACGCTGGCCGCCCAGCTTTACGAGGAGTTCAAGGAGCTGTTTCCGCAGAACGCGGTGGAGTACTTCGTCAGCTACTACGATTACTATCAGCCGGAGGCGTACATCCCCGCCAGGGATATCTACATCGAAAAGGATGCCTCGCGGAACGCGGACCTCGACCGCCTTCGGCTCTCGACCACGACGAGCCTGTCGTCCCGCAAGGACTGCATCGTGGTGGCCTCGGTTTCGTGCATCTTCGGCCTGGGCTCGCCCGAGGACTACAAGGCCAGCGTCGTGGCGGTCCGCGTGGGCGAGATGCAGGAGCGAAACGCCCTGCTGGGCCGACTGGCCGACATGCAGTACGCCCGCAACGACATCGACTTCCAGCGGGGCACCTTTCGCGTCCGAGGCGACGTCGTCGAGCTGCACCCGTCCTACGAGTCGTTCGGCATCCGCATCGAGTTCTTCGGCGACACCGTCGAGCGGATCTGCTACATCAACCCGGTCTCCGGCGAGATCCTGGCGCAGGAGAGCCAGGTGTTCGTCTACCCCGCCCAGCATTACGTCATGCCCGCCGAGCGAATCCAGCCGGCCGTGGAGGGCATCCGCACCGAACTCGAGCAGCGATTGCAGCAGTTCCGCAGCGAAGGCAAGCTGCTCGAAGCCCAGAGGCTGCAAGCCCGGACGATGTACGACCTGGAGATGATCGAGGAGGTCGGCTACTGCAGCGGGATCGAAAACTACGCGCGGCACCTGGCGGGCCTGCCGGCCGGCGCCAGGCCGTACACGCTGGTCGATTATTTCCCCAAGGATTTCCTGCTGTTCATCGACGAGTCGCACGTGACGATCCCCCAGCTCCGCGCGATGTGGGCGGGCGACCGCAGCCGCAAGGAGGTGCTCGTCGAGCACGGTTTCCGCCTGCCCAGCGCGATGGACAACCGTCCCCTGCGGTTCGAGGAGTTCCAGGAGAGCTGGAACCAGGTGGTCTTCGTCTCGGCGACCCCGGCCCCCTACGAGATGGGCAAGTGCGACAACGAGGTGGTCGAGCAGGTCATCCGCCCGACCGGGCTGCTGGACCCGACGATTTTCATCTACCCGGCCGCCAACCAGGTGCAGCACCTGCTCGACGAGATCACCCGGCGGGTCGAGGTCCAGGAGCGGGTCCTGGTGACCACGCTGACCAAACGAATGGCCGAGCAGCTCTCGGATTATGTCGGCAAGCGGGGATTCCGCTGCCGGTACCTGCACAGCGAGGTCGAGACGCTGGAACGGATCGAGATCCTAAGGGACCTTCGCCTGGGCGAGTTCGACGTGCTGATCGGCGTGAACCTCCTCCGCGAGGGCCTGGATCTGCCTGAAGTCTCCTGCGTGGCGATCCTGGACGCCGACAAGGAAGGTTTCCTGCGGAGCCAGACTTCGCTGATCCAGACGATCGGCCGGACCGCCCGAAACGTCAACGCCACCGTCTTTCTGTACGCCGACCGGGTCACCGACTCCATGCAGAAAGCCATTGACGAAACCGATCGCCGCCGTACAATTCAAACAGCGTATAACCAGGAGCATGGAATCACACCTGAGACGATACGCAAGGAGATTCGCAAGAGCCTCACCGAGCAGATCAAGGCGCGGAAGATCGCCCAAGAGGCGATTCAGCTCGGCGATTCCGAATACGACAAGGTCGAGATGGCCGGCCAGATCGAACACGAGATGTTCGAGGCCGCCGAGGCCCTGGACTTCGAGCGGGCCGCCGCCTTGCGGGATCAGTTGCGCCAGTTGAAGGAGTTGCCCGAGCTGATCGTCACCAGCAAGACGAAAAAAGACGTCGCCCGCAAGACCCGGGGCAAACGACAGGCGAAATCCTGAGGTGACCGATTGCGAAGGGCCCCGCGGAAGAGTTTGCCACAGAGGTCACAGAGCACACAGAGAGACGGAAACCACGGAACGACGGTTCCGCGTTCCCCTCTCTGGGCCCTCTGTGTTCTCTGTGGCCCGAGAGACCGCCGAGAAGAAATGCAGTCGTTTCTGGAGCTGGAATCGGTTCATGAAGAAGCTGGATATCAATAAGGTGCGGCCGCTGATTCGCATGGCCATGGAAGAGGATCTGGGCAGCGGCGACGTCACCACGAACCTGTTGTTCAAGGACGGCGCGAAGGCCGAATCCAGGATCGTCTCCCGCGAGGAGATCGTGGTCGCAGGCATGCCTGTTATCGAGGAGATCCTGCGGCAGTACGACGAGCGTCTGAAGATGACGTCGCACTTTCGCGACGGGCAGTCGGCCCACGTGGGCAACCGTCTGGCCACGATCCGCGGCCCCCTGCGGTCCATACTCAGCGTCGAGCGCGTGATGCTCAATTTCCTCCAGCGGCTCAGCGGCATCGCGACGACGACCAGCCGCTACGTCCGCGCGGTCAAGGGCACCAAGGCCAAGATCTACGACACGCGAAAGACCCTCCCCGGCTGGCGACTGCTCGAGAAATACGCGGTCCGCTGCGGCGGCGGGTTCAACCACCGCATGGGCCTCTATGACGGCGTCCTGATCAAAGACAACCACATGGCCGAGTTGGGCAAGAACTTCCCCGCCCGGATTCGGCGGCTCGTCGAGGAGGCCGGAAAGGTCAAGGGACTCCAGTTCATCGCGGTCGAAGTGGACCACGTGGACAACCAGTTGAACCACGTGCTCAAGATCCCCGGCATCGACATCGTCCTGCTGGACAACATGGGCCAGTGGCAGCTCAAGCACGCGGTCGAGATGCGCGACCAGATGTGCAGCAAGGGAAAAGGCCCCCTGCTGGAGGCCTCCGGCAACATCAATCTGAATAACGTCTCCGAGATCGCCCACTGCGGCGTGGACCGGATCGCCATCGGCGCGATCACCCATTCCGCGGCGGCGGTGGATATCGGGCTGGATAGATAAGGCTGTAGAGAGAAATCCGAAATCCGAAGCACGAAATTCGAAACAATCCCCAAAGGACCAAAACTCCAATGACCGAAACGCTGTCGCCCCTCGGAGGAGCCGTTTTGAGCATGGAGATTACTGTCATTCGTGCTTGTTGACGTTCCCGCTGGCGCGGGGTCGGATTTCGAAATTCCGATTTCGGATGTCCTCTCTCGTTCTGCAGTTATGACCACTGAAGACCGCTTGGACCCGGACCTGATCCGGGCCAACCTTAAGACACAAAGAATCGGCCGGTCGCTGCTCGTGTACGAGCGAACCGCCAGCACCAACGACGTGGCCGCACAGTGCGCCCGCGGCGCCGGCAGCGATGGTCTGGTCGTCTTCGCGGAGGAGCAGACCGCCGGCCGGGGACGCACTGGAGCCGCGTGGCTGAGCCGACCTGGCGAGAGCCTTCTTTTCTCTTTCATCCTGATCGACTTGCAAGCGGGCAACGAGCTGCTCTCGCTGGCCTGTGCCGTGGGCGTGGCCGAGGCGATCGGCCAGGTCGGTAACTGCCGGGCCGCGATCAAATGGCCCAACGACATCATGCTCGACGGCAAGAAGGTCGCCGGCATCCTCGTGGAATCCAGCCGCGTCGCTCGTGTTGCGCCGGAGGCGGCGTGTGCCCCGTGCCCCGTGACCCGTGACCCGAACGACGGGCGACGAGCGACGAGCGACGCACTACGAGCCACAGGCCACGGGTCACGGGTCACAACTGTTGTCGGCATCGGCATCAACTGTCACCAGACCCCTGACGCGTTCCCCGAGGAGATCCGGAACACCGCGACGAGCCTGGACCTGGCGAGCAGCACGACGTGTCAGCGGGCGACGGTGGCCAAGCGGGTCCTGACCTCGCTGGACCACTGGATTCGGGTCGCCGAGCGCAACAAGAAGCAGGTCATCGAAACCTGGAGCCGCCTGAGCACGCAATTGGGTCAGCGGGTCGCCCTCTCCTACAACGGCAAACGCTTTACCGGCAACTGCGTCGGCGTGGACCCCGAAAACGGCCTGATCCTCCAGCTCGACCGCGGCGGCATCCGCATATTCGACGCCGCCCACACGCACACCGTGCGATGAGTTGCTCTGCCGGACCGCCTATGCCGAAGCGCGAAGCTTTTCTTGTAGCCAAAGGTTGACCAGAGTCTCCGTCGATATGCCCTGCTGCTGTGCCTGCCTGCGGACCTGCCGCAACAGATCCTTCGCCACGGGGCAGTAGACCTTGCTCGAAGACAGGTCAATCTCCACCTCGACAGGTTCCATGACCTCTTCGTAATCCGCGCTGCTGTGCTTGTCCCAGAAGTCCGACAGTCCCTCGAGCGTCTGAAAGCTCTCCGGCAAAACATCTTTGTTGGAAGCCGATTCTTTATCTTGCATAGCCTCTTCGCTCCTTGTCATCCATATCCCGCGCACTCAATATCAGCGCCTCGCCACTCGTCTTGTGGATGAAGAAGACGACCAGGTAGCGGCCTGCATCCGTCCGCCCCAACGCGCGGTAGACATCTTCACCTCGATAGTTGCCTCTCTTCATTCGCCTGATCCCCGGCTGCTTACGAAACACCTGCTCCACCTCCTCGGGGAACACTCGATGCTTGACGTCAAGCTTCTCGACGATTTCCTCCAGCCAGATGAAGCCGACGATCTTCATTATCGACCATCCCTCAACATGCAGATTCTCCTTTCTGACATCGGTATTGTAGCACACCCAGTCCAGTCGGTCAACGATGGTCGCCTTTCTTCACCGGAGACAGCGGTCTACTTCTTCCATTCCTTCCAGAAAGCAACCAGCTCTTGTGCGATCTGTCTCGTCCTGCGACAATCGCAGCGAATTCCCATGTGTTCCGTTACGAGCCGTTTGAGATGCTGATACGACTGTTCCTGCGAGACCCCGCGTCCGACAGAAAGGCAATGGGGCGAAATCTTCCGTTCCCCGGGCCGGACGGGTATACTGGCGTGCCATAGGCACATGAATCCAACTGGAAAGGAGCCGATCATGCTGAGATTGAGAGCCGCGGGAGGTCATGCCATCAGACTCGTTCTTCTGTCGCTTGTGTGGGGGGCAACAACGTGGGCCGGCGCCGGCCAGGCAGGCTCCCTCCAGACAAGCCAGGCCGATATTCCGGCCTGGCGGGACATGAAGTTCGGGCTCTTTGTTCATTGGGGACCGGTCAGTCTCAAGGGGACCGAGATCGGATGGTCCCGCGGGGCGCAGGTACCGGCCGAGGAGTATGACCAGCTCTACAAGCAGTTCAACCCGACGCAGTTCGACGCGGATGCCTGGGTGACGGTCGCCAAAGAGGCCGGGATGAAGTACCTGGTCATCACGTCGAAGCACCATGACGGCTTCTGCATCTGGCCCTCGAAGTACACGGACTACCATATCGGCAACACGCCGTTCAAACGCGACGTTCTCCGCGAGCTGTCCGACGCCTGCCGCAAGCACGGCGTGCAGTTCAGCACGTACCATTCCATCTGCGACTGGTGGCACCCCGACTACCCGCTGGGCAGTCCGGGCGGGCGCACCGAGAAGCCCAACCCGAACATGCCCCGCTACGTCGAGTACCTCAAGAACCAGACGCGCGAGATCATCGAGAACTACGGCCCCCTGGGCATCATGTGGTTCGACGGCGAATGGGAGAAGCCCTGGACCATCGAGCATGGCAACGATTTGTACCGCTACCTCAAGGGCATCCAGCCCAACCTCATCATCAACAACCGCGTGAGCAAGGGCCGGGCCGGGATGGCCGGCACGACCCAGCAGGCGCACCTGAACGCCGGCGACTACGACACGCCCGAGCAGCGGATCGGCAGCTTCCAGAAGGACCGCCCCTGGGAGACCTGCATGACCATCTGCCAGCAGTGGGCCTGGAAGCCGGACGACCGGATGAAATCGCTCAAGGAGTGCATCCAGACGCTGGTCCGCGTCGTCGGCGGCGACGGCAATCTGCTCTTCAACGTCGGCCCCATGCCTGACGGGCGGATCGAGCCCAGGCAGGTGGAAAGGCTCCGCGAGATGGGCCAATGGCTGAACAAGTACGGTCAGAGCATCTACGGCACTCGCGGCGGACCCTACAAAACGACCGCACGCCTGGCCAGCACCTACAGCGGCAACATCGTCTACGTGCACATCCTCGACTGGTCCGGCGACACGATCACCCTGCCCGCTCTGCCCAGGAAGGTGATGGACGCCTCCCTTCTGACGGGCGGCAGCGTCAGCGTCCGCCAGACGCAGGACGCCATCGAGATCACCGTGCCGTCCCAGAACCGCCAGGAGATCGACACGATCGTCAAGCTCACGCTCGACGGCCCGGCTGCGGACATTGAGCCGATCGCAATACTCCCGCCCTCCCTGACCACCGCAAAGAAGGCGACCGCCTCGAACGTCTTCCAGAACAGTCCCGAGTACAACGCCGCCAAAGCCGTGGACGGCGACCCGGACACCCGCTGGGCGACGGATTCCGGCGTCAAGCAGGCCTGGCTGGAGGTCGACCTCGTCAAGCCCACCACGTTCGGGAAGGTGGCGATCCACGAGGCCTACGACCGCGTGCGGAGATTCGAGCTCCAGTACAAGGACGGCGAAGCGTGGAAGACGTTCTTATCAGGCACGCGAATCGGCGAGGAATACTCGCAGACCTTCGAGCCGATGACCGCTCAGATCGTCCGCCTGAACATCCTGGAGGCCACGGACGGCCCGACCATCTGGGAATTTCAGTTGCTGGCGCCCGGCAAGGCCCGCTGAGAGATCGACAACTTGCCGTTTGACTGATTTTGGGCCACAGAGGCACAGAGGATACAGAGAATCGAGTAGATCAAATGAATCCCTTCAGATAGAATCTCTGTGACCTCGGTGCTCTCTGTGGCAATAACAAGATAGGTAATGACAAAAGGAACTCAGATATGGCGGAACGGTTTGATGTTGTCGTGATCGGGGCAGGACCAGGGGGATTTCGGGCGGCTCGGCGCTGCGCGCAGCGTGGGGCGTCCACCGCGTTGATCGAAAAGGAATTCCCTGGCGGCACATGTCTGAACTGGGGCTGCATCCCCTCCAAGACCCTGCTGGCCTCGGCCCACCTTCTGCAACGCGCCCGCCACGCAGGCGACATGGGCATCGACATCCCCTCCGCGACGCCGAACTGGGCCAAGATCCAGCAGCGGCGCGAGGCCATCATCACCGGCACCCGCAAGGGCATGGTCGGCACGCTCAAGAACCATGGCGTGACCTATATCGAAGGCCGAGCCGTCGTCACCGCCGCCGGCCGCGTCAGCGTGCAGGCCAACGGGCAGAGCCGCGACCTCGAAGCGGGCAAGATCATCCTCGCCATGGGTTCCGACTCGATCCAGATCCCGACGATTCCCTTCGACGGCCAGGTCGTCATCAGCAGCAAAGAGGCCCTGTCGCTGCCGGAGATTCCCAAGTCCATGGTCATCGTCGGCGGAGGCGTCATCGGCTGCGAAATGGCCTTCGCCTACGCCGCGTTCGGCACGAAGATCACCATCGTCGAGGCCCTCGACAGGCTGCTGCCCATGGAGGACACCTGGGTGAGCCGGCTGGTCGAACGGGAGTTCAAGGGCCTGGGCATCGAGGCCATGACCGGCCGCAAGGTGATAAGCGTCGACAAGAGCGTCTCCCCTGCCAAGGTGAACCTCGATGGCGGCCGGACGATCGAGGCACAGAAGGTGCTCGTGGCCGTGGGCCGGCGGGCCCGCGTGGACAAGGACGTCGTCGGAGCCCTCGGCCTGGAAATGAACGGCCCCGCGATCAAGGTCAACAAGAAGCTCGAGACCAGCGTCCCCGGCGTCTACGCGCTGGGCGACATCGTGGGCACGACCTACCTCGCCCACGGCGCCACCGCGGAGGCGGAGATCGCCGCGGCCAACGCCACCGGCGGCAACGAGGAAATGCTCGACTACTCGATGGTCCCCCGCGTGGTCTTCACGTTCCCCGAGGTGGCCTCGGTGGGCAAGTCCGAGGAGAAGTGCCAGGCCGCGGGCATGGACATCACGATCGGCAAGGGCTTCTACCGCGCCAACGGCCGCTGCCACGCGGAGAACATCACCAACGGCCAGTTCCACGCGGTCCGCGACAACGCGATGAACGAGATCGTGGGCATCAGCATGGTGGGCGACCTGGCGACCGAGTTCGTCGCCTTCGCCCGCACGCTGCTGGGCACGTGCGAGCCGATCCGCCAGATCACGTTCCCGCACCCGACGATCTCCGAAACGATCGAGGACGCCCTCCACGAAGCCCTGGGCGGACTGCTCTTCGAGCAGTGACGGAACCATCTGGATGACGTCGGATCGGACTCCACTGTCCGGCCGCAGTCGAATCCCTTGCGCGGCGGATCAGAGCTTGGCGATCTGCGCGCGAAGGGAAGGAAGTTCGTTCCGGATAACATCCCAGACTACCTTCGGGAGTATCCCGAAGTACTGATGGATAATCACGTTTCGCATCCCGACAATTTCGCCCCAGGGGACACCGGCGTGTCGCTCTGTGAAATCCTCGGGCAGAGCTCGTGCAGCCTCCCCGATGATCTCGATATTGCGGGCCACGGCATCCTGGGTCTTCCGGTCAGCCAGAAAAGCCGCGTAGTCCATCCCCTCGACATAGGAGGCAATTCTGTCCATTGCATCCAGGATGTCCAGCAGACGCAGTCTCTCAGGTCGGGACATGGACAAGGTCCCTCTCGATCTCTTCTTTCAATCTTCCCTGGACCGCGTCAGGAGTGAGGAGATCGACTTTGCGGCCCAGAACCGATTCGAGAAACGCCTTGAGGCCGATGAATCGCCTGTAGGTGGTTTCCGAAAACTCGACCACCATATCCACGTCGCTGTCAGGACGGAGATCCCCACGCGCCGCGGACCCAAACAGGCTCATTCGCCTGACACCAAGTCGCCGCAGGTGTTCGCGGTGCTCTCCCAGTACCTCGATAATCTGCCGACTCGTCATCGGGCACGGGGCGCGGTCCTCACTGGCGTTGTGCTCTGTTGGAGTCATGCACCCCAGGATACCGGCAACAACCCCGCAAGTCAAGTAGGGCATCAGATCCCGGATCCCCCTGTGTTTCGGAGCTTCGTAAGGCAATCTAACGCAAATAGTGCTACACGGTGTCGGAGTTTTCGCTATGATGGAGCGATGGAGTCGCCGGTGGGAAGATCGCAGATGGAACAAATCAGGAAAGCCACTCGACTGGCCGTTCGCGATTGCGGGTTGGCCGCGTATCGGCCGGTGCTGGAGTTGCAGCAGCAGTTGCAGGAGCAGCGGCGCGAGGGGCGGGTTGGCGACACCGTGCTGGTCGTCGAACATCCGCCGGTGATTACGCTGGGGGCTCACAAGAGCTCCAACAAGCTGCTCGCCTGCCCTGAGGAGCTGGCCCGGCGGGGGATCGACCTGGTCGAGATCCGCCGGGGCGGCGGGACCACCGCGCATAATCCGGGGCAACTGGTGTTCTATCCGATCCTGAACCTTCAGGAACTCCGGCTCGGCATCAACGCCTACGTTCGGACTCTCGAGCAGATCGGGATCGAGCTTCTGGCCGGGCTGGGCGTTGCGAGCCACTGCAAGAAGGGCTTCCCCGGCTTGTGGGTCGGCCCGCGGAAGATCGCGTCCGTCGGCGTGCGCGTGTCGCGGTTCGTCACCTGCCACGGCATGGCGATCAACATTCAGAACGACCTGAGCATTTTCGGGTGCATGGTCCCGTGCGGCCTGGACGGCGTCGTAATGACTTCCGCCCAGAAGGAAACGGGCAGGACTTACGAGATGGATCAGATCAAAGAGCAACTGACCACCCTTCTGCAACGACATCTGGGCGGTGATCGGAGGCGGGAAGACCATGACTGAGCCCGTGCGTAAACTGCCCCCGTGGCTGAAACGGCCCTGGCCGGCCGGGCACAGCTTCCAGCACACCCGCGAGACGGTGGAATCGCTGGGCATCGACACGATCTGCACCCACGCCAACTGTCCCAACCGCGGCGACTGCTGGAGCCGGGGCACCGCCACCGTGCTGATCCTGGGCAACGTGTGCACGCGCAACTGCCGGTTTTGTTCCGTGTCGACAGGCAAGCCGCAGCCGCCGGACCCGACGGAGCCGGCGCGTCTGGCGGATATGGCCAAGCGGATGGACATCAAGTACCTGGTCATCACGAGCGTCAACCGGGACGACCTGCCCGACGGCGGTGCCGGCCATTTCCGCGACTGCATCGCGGAGGTCCGGCGGCAGTGCCCTGCCATGTGGTTCGAGATTCTCACGCCGGACTTCAAAGGCTGCACGGAAAAGGCGTTAGAGATTCTGGCGGCCGCCCTGCCGTTCGTTTTCGCGCACAACGTCGAGACCGTGCCATCGTTGTACCCTGTGGCCCGCCCCGGCGGCAACTATGAATACTCGCTGAACGTCTTGCGAATGGCCCGCGACCGATATCCCGGCGTTGCGACGAAATCCTCGATCATGCTCGGCCTGGGCGAAAGCGACGCACAGGTCGAGCAGATCCTCCATGATTTGCGGCGGGTCGGCTGCGACCGGCTCACCATCGGCCAATATCTCAAACCATCGAAAGATTCGCTCGACGTGGTCGAGTACATCACGCCCGAGAAGTTCGCCTGGTGGAGAGACCGTGCGAAGGAGATCGGCTTTGCCTGGGTCCTGTCTGCTCCTTTTGCCCGCAGCTCCTACCTGGCCGAACAGCAGGACGCCCGATAACCGACACGCTTCACGCCTGGCATTTCATGCATCCCGGTTGCCGTTTGGAGCTCTGCGGATTATTGCGTATGCTTTCCTCGGAGCCTTTGAAGTGCAGCATCATTGACGCATTACCTCATCGTTTGAGGACAACATGAAACCGGTCAACCGCATCACCCACCATCAGCGGCAGGGCTCCGCACTGGTCCTTTCGCTCATTTTCATCGCCATGTTTTCGGCGCTGGCCGCGGCCATGGCCGGCATGTCGGGCGCAAACATCCAGATCGCCGAGAACCACCGCAAGGTGAACAACGCGCGAGCCTGCGCCGAATCCGGACTGGAAGTCATTCGCTTCTGGATGGACAAAGTGGAGATTTCCGGCACCACCGCCCCCGACCAGCTGTTTGCCAAGTTGACGGCAGACCTGCAGAGCAAGCTGACCAACGCAGGGATCACGAATCTCGTCCCCACCAGCACAACCATCGCGATCTCGAACGTGTCGGTCAACTCCGGCCTGGGGCAGAGCTTCTCGGCGCTGCTGACCAAGCTCGACAACAAGAACATCCGTGTCGATGTGACGGGCCATTACGGGTCCTTCAATCGAACGATCCGCTCGGCGTACACCTTCGACGATCGGGCCAACAACGTATTTGACTTCGGCGTGGCCTCCAAGGGACCGATTTCCCTCTCCGGCAACGTCGAAATCGAGGGCGTGAACCTCCAGGTCGAGTCGAACGCGTACATCGAAAGCCTTAATAACCTTCTGTCGCTGTCGATCATCGGCAATTCGCACATCGCCGGCAGCGTGAAGATCGTCAATCCCCTGGCCATGGTCCATCTCCAGGGCGGCAAAGCAGGCATCGGGGGCGAGACCGGCGCGGCGGCCATGAATCACGTCCAGATCGGCGTGGAGCCCTGCGAGTTTCCCGAGATGGACCCGACCCCCTTCATTCCGTACGCCACGCGGGTCCTCAGGGCCAGCGACAGCACATCGGCCAACGCAACGTACGAAAACCTCAAGATTCCCGCGGGGATGAACCCGAGCTTCTCCGGGAACGTTGTTCTGAAAGGCGTCGTCTTCATCGAATCGCCCAACGTCGTCACCTTCAGCGGAGGCGTCAACGTTACAGGGATCATCGTCACCAACGGAGATCCCACGGACAACTCCGCCACCAACAAGCTCAAGTTCACAGGCAACGTGACGGGAAATCCCATCACGCAACTGCCGCAGCAGACCCAGTTCGAAGGCCTTCACGACAAGACCGGCACCTTCATCATGGCCCCAGGTTTCCAGGTGGGCTTCGGAGGCAGCTTCAGCACCTTGAGCGGGGCGATCGCGGCCAACGGAATCGAGTTGTGGGGCAAGGCCGGCGGCACGATCAACGGGTCGATCGTGAACTACTCCGATGCCCCGATGACTCTCCAGGGCAACACGGATCTGTACTTCAACCGCTCGGGCCTCACGGAGGTCCCCGCCGGCTTCGTGCCGCAATTGGTGATGTTCTACAATCCCGCTTCGTATGAGGAGGTCCCCTGATGAGACCTTTCACACACAATACGTCGCGATCCGCAGACCCGGACCTTTTGGATTCGACTCCTCACTCGCTGGCCAAAGAGCAAACGCGTATGCCAAAAACATCCTTCAGAACTCTCGCCCTGCTGTTGGAACTGTTCGTCGCCGTGGTGTCCATCCAATACCTGGGCACGATCCGGTCCGCCAGGGCAAGCGTTTCCTGGCTGCCCGGCGCTTGTGCGACCGGTGCGCCCCTGCAGGAGGCCCCGGACGCCAACGACGCGATGAACACCTGATTCTCCCGCAGAGCGTCGGAAGCTCCGCGACGGTCATGCCGGGTCGACGCCGGGTTCCCCGTTTGGGGAACCGGTCTGGAAACGGCCAAGAACCCCGTCCACCCACGCCTCCCGTTCCGATCCCTCCTCGTTCCGAATCCTCGCTTCGCGGTCCTCTTTCCAGGCCCGTGCCCCATCCCGCGCAGAGGCACAACTCGCCGACAATTTGAAAATCCGTTTGCAGATCACGAGTCGTTTTTTACACTTTGTCTGGGAATATTGAAGTGAGTCAAGCGAAGCAAGCGGGTTTCCGCTGAGAGGAAAACAGAAATGCCATCCCAACACCCAGTCCGCGGCATGCGCCGCGGGGCCGTGCTCATCCTGGCCATGGTCTTCGTCCTCGTGTTTTCGGCCCTGGCGGTCGCACTCACGTCGTTCTCAGGGTCCAACGTCCAGATCGCCTCCGGCCAACACAAGGTGAACAAGGCGCTTCACGCGGCCCAGTCCGGGCTCGAGTGCGCCAAGTACCTCGTCAGGACGGTGACGACCAGCGCCGGTTGGCCCGCGCCGACCGACAAGAACTACGTCACGGACGAGCAGGCCGACCTCGTGTGGGCGGCGCTGTGCCAGTACGCCCAGGACATCCGGATCGACGGCAAGACCGTGCCGGAACCGTCCGCCTTCGCCGGGGGCGTGGAACTCCTGATGCCGACCATGGACTTCGGCGACGGCAACGGCCAATTCACCCTGCGTCTGTTCCGAAATGACGACGCCCCCCGCGTCATCCACATCCAGTCGACCGGCGCCGACGGAGGCGCCGTCCGTCGCGTCGCCATGACGATGAACGTCACCAAGGACCGCCAGGTCCTGGAATACGCGATCGCCACGCAGGGACGCATGTGGCTGACCGGCGACACCACCATCCACGGCAGCATCTACAGCTCGTACGGCCGCAAGTACAATTCCAGCGGAACCTCCTACAGTCTCCTGTCTCTGGCGCCGTTCAACATGACCAGCGATTCCCGAGTGGAGGGCACGATCAACACCGTCCTGAGCCACAGCGATATGGCGTCGCGGTCCTACCAGCTCGAAACGCTCACCGCGTCCAAGAAGCCCAAATTCACCTTCGGCGCAACCGTCTACGACGAAGGCGGCAATGTCGTCTCGGACAGCTACGGCATCGTGGACGATGAGGGCTATATGCTCGACGCCGGCGGCGATCCGGTCTTCGACGCGGAGGGCAAACGGATTCCCGTGAACTTCGCCAACCGCATCCACAGCACGGCCGACCAGATTCAAGGCTACCACGAGAACATCAACTACGGACAGCCCCGTTCCGCCCAGGTGAACGGCATGCAGATCGGGGACTACGACACTTCCTCGTACAAGAGCGCCATCTTCACGACGGTGCGGTCGGCGTCCGCGTCGGTGATCGAAAACGGCGTCCTGGGCACCGACCGCGTCAGCACGGTCACGGAGTACTTCCCCCATGCCCCGCTGTCCAGCGGCGGCTACACCACCCGTTCGGGCAGCAGCCTGCCCCTGAAACGGCACATTTACCAGAACAAGACCATCCGCGACGTGGTCGTCGCGACCGGCACGAACGCCCTGTTCAGAAACTGCACGTTCGAGGGCGTGCTGTACGTCGACACCAACTACAACGGGCCGAATGTCTCGCTCCCATCGTCCTACACCAGCACCACGATCAACTCGTTCCTGTCCACGACCAAGAACTACAACAACATCCGCTTCGAGAACTGCACCTTCAACGGCGTGATCGTCACGAACACGCCGCAGGCACTCAACAGCAACTGGTGGATGGGCAACAACCTGTACTTCACCGGCGAAGCGGCCTTCGAAAACCAATCCGCGGTTCAGGAGGCAACGATCCTGGCGCCCCATTTCAACGTCAATCTGGGCAACACCAATCCCAACGCCAGCGAGAACAATGTGCTGACCGGCGCCATCGTGGGCGGCATCGTCGACGTTCGAGGCAACGCCCAGATCTATGGAACGATCATCTCGATGGCCGACACGTCGGCCTACAGCAGCGGCTACGTGACCAACATCGGCGTCACCCTCGATGACGGCGGCTCCGAAACCACCGAAGCCGGCGACGTCGGCGTCATCAGCATCACGCCGGATGAGGACATGATGCTTCCCAGCGGAATCAAGAGCCCGATCATCATCAAGCCGGATCCCAGGACGTATTGCGAACCCATATAGTATGCCGTTGAAGAAGGTGAGTGTCAGTAGAACTTCCTATGAGAGGGAGAACCATGAAACGAACATCGGTCAAAACACTTGTATTGCTCGTGGAATTGCTCGCGGTCGTGGCGGCCTATCAGTTCCTCGCCTGGAGCCCGCCGGCCACTGCTGCCCTGGTGTGGCTGGGCGACGACGATCCGAACGAGGTCGCCGACCCCAACGCGGCGGACGATCCGCAGCCCGAGTGCATCGGGAGCGTCTCGTGGATGCAGCTCGACGACGAGCCTGAGGATCCCAACGACCCGGAATCCGAGGGGGAACCCCAGCCGGAGAGCGTCTTCCGCCTGCCGGCCGCATGAGGTTCGCGACAGGGACCCTGGACGCTCTTTTGGAGCGTCCAGGCCGAGGCTTCTTGCGACATTGGCCCCTGCGCCGCTGAAAAGAACACCCGGGACTCCGGTCTTTGCAGAAAGGCCGGAGCCCCCTGGCGTTCTGCCGTCGTTTTCGGCATTTCCTCTCCTTTGGCCATCTTCCTTTTCCCACCTTCTCTTGCCCTTTGACAGATCGAGCCGGATATGCTCTAATCCCGCCAGCCCGGTCAGGTCGCGACCTCGGCGTCCGACGTTCCGCTAAACGCCGGAAAGAGGTTCTGGGGACCGCCAGCGCGATGAATCGCGTCGGGACGTCCTTTGTCGTAACTTCAGGAGAAACCCAATGCCCCAACGAACGGACATCAAGAAGGTGCTGATCATCGGCTCCGGCCCCATCGTGATCGGCCAGGCCTGCGAATTCGACTACTCGGGCACCCAGGCCTGCAAGGCTCTTCGCAAGCTCGGCTACGAGATCGTGCTGGTCAACTCCAACCCCGCCACCATCATGACCGATCCCGGCATGGCGGACGCCACGTACATCGAGCCGCTGACGGTCAAAGCGGTGACGGAGATCATCAAAGTCGAGCGTCCGGACGCATTGCTTCCGAATCTGGGAGGCCAGACCGGCCTGAACCTGGCGTCGGAACTGGCCGCGGCGGGCGTGCTCGACCGATACGGCGTCCAAGTCATCGGCGTGAAGCTCGACGCCATCAAACGCGGCGAGGACCGCCAGGCCTTCAAGGACACCATGCTGCGACTGGGCATCGACATGCCTCGCAGCGAGATCGCCTACAGCGTCGAGGAGGCCGAGAAGATCGCCGAGAAGCTGGGTTACCCGGTCATCATCCGTCCGGCCTACACCATGGGCGGCACCGGCGGCGGCGCCGTCTTCAACGTCGAAGAGCTGCGGACGATCGCCAGCCGGGGGCTGGACGCCAGCCTGGTCCACCAGATCCTCGTCGAGGAATCCGTCCTCGGGTGGGAAGAACTGGAGCTGGAGGTCGTTCGAGACTCCAAGGGGCACAAGATCACCGTCTGCTTCATCGAGAACGTCGATCCCATGGGCGTCCACACGGGCGACTCCTATTGCACCGCTCCCATGTTGACCATCGACACCGCCCTCCAGGAACGATTGCAGAAGTATTCCTACGACATCGTGGACGCCGTCGGAGTCATCGGCGGCACCAATGTTCAATTCGCCCACGATCCCGCCACCGACCGGCTCGTCATTATCGAGATCAACCCGCGGACGAGCCGCTCCTCGGCCCTGGCCTCCAAGGCGACGGGCTTCCCGATCGCCTTCGTCTCGGCCCTGCTGGCGGCCGGCATCACCCTCGACGAGATCCCCTACTGGCGAGACGGGACCTTGGACAAATACACCCCTTCGGGCGATTACGTCGTCGTCAAGTTCGCCCGCTGGGCCTTCGAGAAGTTCAAGGGCGTCGAAGACCGCCTGGGCACCCAGATGCGGGCCGTCGGCGAAGTGATGAGCATCGGCAAGAACTACAAGGAGGCGTTCCACAAGGCCATCCGTTCCCTCGAGAACAGTCGGCACGGCTTGGGCTTCGCCAAGAACTTCAACAAGCTGTCCCTCGACCAGTTGATGTCGATGCTGACCTACCCCACCAGCGAGCGGCAGTTCGTCATGTACGAAGCCCTCCGCAAGGGCGCCAGCATCGACGCGATCTATGACAAGACACGGATCAAGCACTGGTTCATCCAGCAGATGGCGGAACTGGTCGCCCTGGAGGAGCAGATCCTTCAGCACAAGGGCAAAATACTGCCCGACCCGCTTCTGGTCCGGGCCAAGAAGGACGGGTTCGCCGACAAGTACCTCGCCAAGCTGCTCGGCGTCCCGGAGGCCCGGATCCGTGCCCAACGGATCGAACTCGGCATAACAGAAGCCTGGGACGCGGTCCCCGTCAGCGGGGTCGAAAACGCGGCTTATTACTACTCCACCTACAACGGCCCGGACAAGGTCCCCGTCAGCAACCGTCGCAAGATCATGGTCCTCGGCGGCGGCCCCAACCGCATCGGCCAGGGCATCGAGTTCGACTACTGCTGCGTCCACGCGGCCTTCACGCTCCGCGACGAGGGCTATGAATCGATCATGGTCAACTGCAACCCCGAGACCGTCTCCACCGACTATGACACCTCGGACAAGCTCTACTTCGAGCCCCTGACGGTCGAGGACATCCTGAGCATCTACGAAAAAGAAAAACCCGAAGGCGTGATCGTCCAGTTCGGCGGCCAAACCCCGCTGAACCTCGCGATGGAACTGGCCCAGGCGGGCGTCAAAATCATCGGGACTTCGCCCGAGGCGATCGACCTCGCTGAGGACCGCGACCGATTCCGCGTCGCGATTCGCAAGATGGGCATTCCTCAACCCGAGTCCGGCATGGCCGGCAGTCCGGAAGAGGCCATCAAGATCGCGGACCAGATCGGCTATCCGCTGATGGTGCGTCCATCCTTCGTCCTGGGCGGCCGGGCGATGGAGGTCGTCCATGACGAGGAGATGCTCCGCCTCTACGTCGCCAAGGCGGTCGAGGTCTCGCCGGAGCGGCCCATCCTGATCGACAAGTTTCTCGAAAACGCCACGGAAACCGAGGCCGACGCCATCGCCGACGGCGCCGACGCCTTCGTCCCGGCGGTCATGGAGCACATCGAGCTGGCGGGCATCCACTCGGGCGACTCCGCCTGCGTCATCCCGCCGGTGAACATCGCCGCCAAACACCTGGACACGATCCGCGACTACACCCGGCGGATCGCGGTGCAGTTGAACGTCGTCGGCCTGATGAACATCCAATACGCGATCTGTAACGACGTGGTCTACATCCTCGAAGCCAATCCGCGCGCGTCCCGCACGGTCCCGCTGGTGTCGAAGATCTGCAACGTGGGGATGGCTCGTCTGGCGGTGCAGTGCATGCTCGGGAAAAAGCTCTCCCAGCTTGGCCTGACGCACAGGAAGATCCCCCACTTCGGCGTCAAAGAAGCGGTGTTCCCGTTCAACATGTTCCCGGAAGTGGACCCCCTGCTCGGTCCCGAGATGCGATCGACGGGCGAAGTGCTCGGCATGGCCGGCTCCTTCGGCCTGGCGTTCTTCAAGTCGCAGCAGGCGGCCAAATCGGAACTGCCCCTGGAGGGCACGGTGCTCATGACCGTGACCGACGCCGACAAAAAGGACGCTGTCAAAGTGGCCAAGGAATTCCAGAAGCTCGGCTTCCGGATCAAGGCGACGGAAGGCACCTGCAAGTGTCTGGCCGCCGGAGGAGTGCAGGCCGAGCCGATCCTCAAGATGTATGAGGGCCGGCCGAACATCGCCGACGCCATCAAGAACGGCGAGATCCAGCTCGTCATCAACACCCCAGCCGGCAAACTGAGCAAGACCGACGATTCCTACATCCGCAAGACCGCGATCAAGTACAAGGTCTCGTACATCACGACGACCGCCGCGGCCGCCGCCGCGGTGAAAGGAATCGCCGAGACGCGGGCCAGCGGCGCCGCCCCCGTCCGCTCGCTCCAGAGCTACCACGCGGAAATCAAGTAGCGATCCATCGGAAGGCCAAGGCAAACGCGGACGCCATGATCCGCGTTTGCCTTGGCTCTCGTCTCGAAATTCCCGATTCCGGTTTGCCGCGCCCAGGGTCTTGGTGTATCATCGGCTCTCATGGCAAGTTATCTGAACAACCTGTTGCTGTTCGACGACCGGGACTGGTCGAGTGAACCGAGTTCCGAGGAGCGAGATGGGATGGAGCCCTACCTGGACGACGATGGCGAAGAATTCGAAGACGAGTTGGCGAATATGAAAGTGCCCGAAATCATCGGCATTCTGCCGATCCGCAATACCGTGGTGTATCCGGGAACGGTAACTCATCTGGCCGTGGGCCGGGAACGCAGCAAAGCCCTGTTGGGCGACGTTGAACCCAATGAATCGATCATCGGGTTGCTCACCCAGCGCAATCCCGACACCGATCGGCCCGGATTCGGCGACCTCTACTCCGTCGGCACGACGGCCTCGGTCCTCAAGACCATCAAGATGCCCCAGGGCTCCCTCAATATCGTTGTCCACGGAATCGCCCGGTTCCGGATCGTCAAGCGGATCGCGACCGAGCCGTACCTCAAGGCCAAGGTCGAGTTGCTCAAGGTCGAGACGAGGATGACCAAGCAGCTCCAGGCGCTGATGGTCAGCGTACGGCGCACCGCCAATCGCGTGATCGCTTTGAGCCCGAACGTGCCGGAGGAGGCCTCCGTCCTGCTGGAGAATATCGAAGAGCCCTCGTCGCTCGCGGATTTCCTCGCGGCCAATCTCACGATGGAGATCGCCCAGAAGCAGGATCTCATTGAAGAACTCGACCCCGGAAAACGCCTGGAGAAGATCTCCGTCGCCCTGGCCCACCAGCTCGAAGTGCTCGAACTGAGCCACAAGATCCAGGGCCGCGTGCGGGAGTCCATCGACAAGACCCAACGGGAATATTTCCTCCAGGAACAGCTCAAGGCCATCCAGACGGAACTGGGCCAGCAGGACGCCCGGACCGAGGAGCTGCGCGAGCTGCGGGAGAACATCGCCAAGGCCAGGATGCCCAAGGTCGTCGAGGCGGAGGCCCTGCGGGAACTGGACCGGCTTGGCAAAATCCCGGCGGCCTCCCCCGAATACAGCGTGATCCGGACGTACCTGGACTGGGTTTGCGAACTGCCCTGGTCCGTACGAACCGAGGACCAGCTCGACATCCGACGGGCGGAGAAGGTCCTCAATCACGATCACTACGATCTGGTCAAGATCAAGAAGAGAATCCTGGAATTCCTGGCCGTGCGGAAGCTCAACCCCACGGGCAAGAGCCCCATCCTGTGCTTCATCGGCCCTCCCGGCGTGGGCAAAACCTCCCTGGGTAGATCGATCGCCCGCTCCATGGGGCGCAAGTTCGTTCGCGTCTCGCTCGGCGGCATCCGCGACGAGGCCGACATCCGCGGCCACCGTCGCACGTACATCGGCGCCCTGCCCGGACGCATTCTCCAGGAACTGCGAAAGTGCCGCAGCCGCAATCCGGTCTTCATGCTCGACGAACTGGACAAAATCGGCGCGGACTTTCGCGGCGACCCCGCCAGCGCCCTGCTGGAGGTGCTCGACCCCGAGCAGAACAACTCGTTCACCGACCACTACCTCGACCAGCCGTTCGACCTGTCGAGCGTCATGTTCATCGGCACCGCCAACTACGCCGAACCGATCCCGCCGGCCCTGCACGACCGCATGGAGATCATCGAACTGCCAGGATACACCGCCCAGGAGAAGCTCAACATCGCCAAGCGATATCTGATCCCCCGGCAGTTGAAGGAACATGGCCTGCGAAAGAATCAGCTCGTGGTCAAGGACCAGGCCCTGACCACGATCATCGCCAGCTACACCCGCGAAGCAGGCGTTCGAAACCTCGAACGTCTCATCGCGTCGGTGTGTCGGGCGGTGGCCACGGAAATCGCACGCGGCGACAAAAGAAGACGAACGATCGACAGGAAAGACCTCGCCCTGATTCTCGGGCCGATCCAGCACGAATCCGAGCTGGCCTTGCGAACGGGAATCCCCGGCGTCGCAACCGGACTGGCGTACACCCCCGTCGGCGGCGAACTGCTGTTCATCGAGTCGGCCATGATGCCCGGCAAAGGGAATCTGCAATTGACCGGCCAGATCGGCGGCGTGATGAAAGAGAGCGCGCAGGCGGCGTTCTCCGTCGTCAAGGCCAACGCCCGCAAGCTCAGGCTCGACGAGAGGCTGTTCAGCCGGTCGGATTACCACATCCACGTGCCCGCCGGCGCGGTCCCCAAGGACGGCCCCAGCGCAGGCGTCGCGATGTTCACATCCCTGGTGAGCCTGCTGCTGCAGAGGCCCACCCGCCCGGAAGTCGCCATGACCGGCGAGATCACGCTTCGCGGCCTCGTGCTGCCCATCGGCGGACTCAAAGAAAAACTCCTGGCCGCCAAGGAAGCAGGGATCAAGACGGTGATCCTGCCCGCGAGGAACAAAAAGGACATCGCGGACATCCGCCCCGAGACGATCAAAGGCCTGGACCTGCAATTCGTCGGCAACACCGACGAGGTCATGAAGATTGCGCTGGATCTGTAGGGGCGACGCATGCGTCGCCCTCACGCGGGATTGCGGATCGCTCGCGTGACTCTCACCACGTCGGCCATCTCAGGAACATCGTGTACTCGGACCACGGACACCCCCGCCGTAACGCAGTGAGCCACCACCGCGGCGGTTCCGAAGACCCGGTCGGCGGACTTGTCCCGGCCGGTGATCCTGCCGATGAACCCCTTGCGGCTGGGACCCACGAGGACGCGGTAGCCGGTGGCGACCAGCTTGTCGAGACTTCGCAACAGCGCCAGGTTGTGTTCCAGCGTCTTGCCGAACCCGATGCCGGGATCAATGAACACCCGCTCCTTCGGAATCCCCAGCCCCACCGCCCTCTCGGCTCGCGCGACGAGGAAGTCGCGGACTTCCGACGCCACGTCGTCGTAATGGGGCTCCACCTGCATCGTCGCAGGCGTGCCTTGCATGTGCATCAGAATCGCCGGGACTTGCTGCTGCGCCGCCAATTCGGCCATGCGATCGTCCGCCAGGGCTGTGATGTCGTTGAGGATCGAGGCGCCGGCCCGAAACGCAGCCCATGCCACCTCGACATCCGTCGTATCGATACTGATCGGGATATCGACCCGCTCGGCCAGAGCCTCGATCACTGGGACGGTCCGGCGGATCTGCTCGGCCGGTGGGACGGACTTTGATCCGGGACGGGTCGATTCGCCGCCCACGTCGATCATTGCGGCGCCCTGTGCGACCATCTGCAGGCCACGTTCGACCGCGGTCTTTGGATCGAGGAACTGCCCGCCGTCGCTGAAAGAGTCCGGCGTAACGTTCAGAATCCCCATCACGAGGCATCCGCCGGAGAAATCCAGCCGGCCACGCGGCCACTGCAGTACAGGATTGCTCATGCCGCCCCTTCCACCACAAAGCCGATGCCGCGGAGCTTGCGAGCGAGGCTCTCGCGAGGCTTGTCCAGCACGACCGTCGTATTCTGGAACTCCCGCCGAACCGGGTAGTTCTTCCGCAGCGAGTCGAAATACCGCCCCCGACTCTCGGGAGGTTGATCCGCGATCTGCCGGGTGTCTCGATCGTCTCGCGAAATGCTGTAAATCCGTTCTGCGATCCGAGCCAGCAGTCCGTCGTCGCTCGCGTCGCCCGTCTCGACCTCCAGCCGCGGGATCTCGGGCACAGGGAGAAAGTCCTTCACGTCGAACTTCGGGGTCAGACCGAAGTGCTCGCACAGAGACCGATAGATCATGACCATCCCGGCGACCTTGCCGTCGAACGAGTAGCCTGCGATGTGGGGTGAAGCAAGATCGACCATGCCGAGCAGCTCCACGTCGATGTCGGGCTCGCCTTCCCAGACGTCCAGCACCACCGCCCCCAGTCGGCCCGCTCGAATCGCATCCTTGAGGGCCTGCGTCTCGACCACCGCGCCCCGCGAGGCGTTCACGAAGACCGCCCCCTGCTTCAGACGGGCGAAGAACTGCCTGTCCGCCAGATGAAACGTCTTGTCGATTCCTTCCCGCGTCAAAGGCGTGTGAATCGTGATGAAGTCGCAGTCGTACAACGCCTCCAGCCCAACGTACTGCGGATCTCTCGTCTGTCGCTGCAAAGGCGGGTCGTTTTTCACCACACGCATGCCGAGTCCTTCGCACTTGCGCGCAACGCGCCCTCCCACATTGCCCACGCCGATGACACCGATCGACTTGCCCTCCAGGGCGATCTTCCTTCGCCGGGCGATCTCCAACAGACCCGCAATCACGTATTCCGCGGCCGAATTCGCGTTCGACCCCGGCGCCGAGGCGAAGCCGATGCCGCTGCGCTGAAGGTACGAGACATCGACATGATCGAAGCCGATCGTCGCGGTGCCGACAAAACGCACCCTGCTGCCGGCCAGCAACGACCTATTCACCACCGTGATGCTGCGTACGAGCAATGCATCGGCCTCGGCCACCGCCTGCGGCGTGATGTCGCGCCCGCCCAGAACCCGCACCTCGCCAACCGAAGAAAGACACTCGCGAACGAAGGGGATGTTCGCATCCGCCACGATCCTCATAGCACCTCACAATCCAAAGCCGGCAATTTCGGTCCCGCAGTGGGGACATTTCGAGTTCTCGATCCGATTGGCGACGATCTGGAACCTCATGCGTTCGATGAGCATCCGGCCGCAACCGGGGCAATATGTGTTTTCCGATTTCTCGCCGGGCACGTTGCCGAGATAGACGTAGCGAAGACCCGCAGCCTTGCCGATCTCCTCGGCCCGGCGCATGCTCTCCAGGGGCGTTGCCTCGGACTCCGTATACCTGTACTGCGGATAGAACCGGCTGATGTGCCAGGGCACGTCGGGTCCGGCCTCGCTCACGAGGAATCCCGCCAGCTTCTGCAACTCCTCATCAGAATCGTTCTGTCCCGGCAGCAGCAGTGTCGTGATCTCCATCCAGATCCTCGTGCGCCGGGCGATATGCGAAATGCAGTCCAAGACCGGCTGGAGCCTGGCCGAACAGAGGTTGCGATAGTACCCGTCGCTGAAGGCCTTCAGATCGACATTGATGGCGTCCAGCCAGTCCGCGGCAAAGTCGATCGCTTCGCGAGTCATGTAGCCGTTCGAGACGAATATGTTGGCCAGCCCCCGCGACTTGGCGGCCCTGCCGCACTCCTGGGCCAGTTCCATGAATACGGTCGGTTCGGTGTACGTGTACGCGACGCTCCTGCACCCGGTCCGAACCGCGGCTTCCACGATCTGCTCGGGCGCAAGCGGTTCCCCTTCGACCCGTCCGGTCATCAGGGCCGCCTGGCTGATCTGCCAGTTTTGGCAGAACTCGCAGCGGAAATTGCAGCCGACCGCGGCGATGGAAAAACTCCGACTGCCCGGCAGGAAGTGAAACAACGGCTTCTTCTCGATCGGGTCCGGATTGCCTGCGACGACCTCGCCGTAGTTGAGCGAATAGAGCCTGCCATCGCCGTTCTTCCGCACGGCGCAATGCCCGAGTTTCCCCTCGGCAATCCGGCAATTGAAACCGCACAACCGGCAATGGACCCGCCTGCCTTCGAGAGGCGTCCACAGCACAGCGGGTTTCAGGGCTTCCGTCGGATCCATCGGTGCGGTCCGGATTCTCGTTGTCTGCCGGCAACTACAACAAACCGTAGCTGCGGGCGATCAGCTTGATCGGGTGCATCGTGCTCGTCGGGGCGAGGTGCTCGATCTGCATCTTGCAGGCGGCGCATTCCGTCAGAACATCGTGCGTCGGGGCCTTCTCCAGAGCGGTCTTGAGACTCTCGGAGATCTGGCCGGCCAGCTCGTAGTTCTTCTGCTGCATGCCGAACGTGCCGGACAGGCCGCAACAACCCGCCTGGAGGTCCATGACGTCGATCTTGAAGTGCTCCTGCAAGAGCCGCAACGTCACGGTTTCATCGCCGACCGCGCACAGATGGCACGACAGATGGTAGACGAACTTGTCCCCGATGCCGTGGACCGCGGGTTTGAGCTTGCCCCCGGTCCGCAGGGCCGCCAGGTAGTTCATCAACTCCGACGTATGGGCCGCGACGAGCGATGCGTCTTCGCCCGCGACGTAGTGGCGCATCTCCTCCCTCAGACACAGGGCGGCGCTGGGCTCGGAGCACACGACCTTGTAGCCGGCCCGGACCGCCTTGGCCAGGTTCTTGACGCTGTAGGCGAGGTCGCGTCGCGCCAGGTGCGCATCGCCGTAGACGATCGCCGGCAGCGGAGACGGACGCTGATCGGGCAGGATCACCTCGACCCCGTTGTGCCGCAGAACATCCACGACCGCAAAGCCCAGCTCGTGGTCGTTGAAATTGGCGTAGGTATCGACGAAATAGGCGACTTTGTCGACCGGATTGATGACCGATCCTTGAGCCGCGAGGTACTTGGCGCCGGCCTTGAGGAACGAACCGCGCGCAAACCTCGGCATGCTCCGCCGCTTGCCGATGCCGGCGGCCTTCTCCAGCAGCCACTTGGAGATGGGCAGCCTCATGGCGACATTCGACAAGGGACTGAACAAGCTGCCCATCCAACTGAGATACCGATTGCGGCTCAGAAGAAACTCGGTCCGGCGGAGTCCCTTGCGGCGCACGTACTCGGCGCGGGCTGCGGTCATCAGCATGGAGATATCGGTCCCCGAGGGGCACTGCCGCTCGCACATCTTGCAGTTGACGCACAGATCGAGGAACTTGCGGAACTCGGGCGACTCGAAGTCCGTCTCGCTGAGCTGTCCGGTCGCCCAGTAATGGAGCAGGTTGGCCTTGGCTCGGGAGCTTCCCAGCTCCTCGCCCGTGGCGCGGAACACCGGACACATCCGCAGCGACGGTTCCCGGCCCAGGCACAGGCCGCAGCCGTAACACTGCTCAAACTCCAGTTCCAGCTCGTTGGCGTTGAAGAGCATCTCGGACCGCGCCCGCTCGGGCTGGATGGGATGCTCCCGCCGGAGGCTCTTGAACATCACGTCAGGATCCTCGTTGAGGATCTTGCCGGGGTTCATCAGGCCCGCGGGGTCGAAGATCGCTTTGACCTTCTTGAGGATATCGTAGTACGCGTCGCCGTACTGCCGCCGGACATACCCGGCGCGGATCAGGCCCACCGCGTGCTCGCCGCTGATGGAGCCGCCGAGCGACCAGGCCAGGGTGAAGACCTCCTCGGCGATGGCCTTCATCTTGTCCCGGTCCCGCGGATCGCCCAGATCCAGGTACGGCCGCAGGTGCAGTTCGCCGTCGCCGGCGTGGCCGAAGTAGCAGATCGCGATGTCATGCTTCTTCTGAATCTTCTCCAATCCCCCGATGTAGTCGCCCAAACGGCGGTAATCGACGCTCACGTCCTCCATGAATTCCGCGGGATGCTGTCGCCTGCGTTTTCGGTACAGCAGCGGCCCTGCGTCCTTTCGCGACTTCCAAACGCGGGCCTGGGCCCTGGGATCGGTGATGATCGTCCGACCGCCGGCCCCCTTGCCGACCGCAGCGTCCGTCGCCTGGATCTTCTCGCGGACTTCGTCGGCCGAGACTCCCACGTGTTCGATCAGCAGCACCGCCGCGGCGCCGGCAGGCAGGATGTCCCGGTACTGAGGAAGCTGGTCGATCGCCAGGTTGACCAGCGAGCGATCCATCAGCTCGCAGGCGACCGGGTTGGTGTCCACAATCGCGGGCACAACCTTCGCCATCCTGTCGAACGAGTCGAACTCCAGTTGGAGCAGCCCCTTGACCGCCGGCAAGGGCACCGTCCTGAGCGTAACGCTCGTGAAGATGGCCAGCGTCCCCTCCGAACCCACCAGCATCCGGGCCAGATCGATCTGATCGCCGTGACAGACGCCCGCGATGTGGTAGCCGGTGCGATTTCGCTTCGTCGCAGGCTGGGCTTTGTCGATGACCGCCTGATTGGCCGTCAGGAGCGACCGGCATTCTCTGGCGACGGATTGCCCCCTACCCGCGAGCGTCTGCGGATCGACCCCGTTGCGGAACTCGACGATCGTTCCGTCCGGCAGCACCGCCTCGACGGCTTCCACATAGGCCGAGGTGTGGCCGTATTGAAGGGAGTGAGCGCCGGTGGCGTCATTGCCCACGACGCCTCCGAGGGTGGCGCGGTTGGCGCTCGACGGATCGGGGCCGATCTTGCGGCCCGATTGAGCCAGTCGTTTGTTCAGATCGTCGAGCACGACGCCCGGCTGGCATGTGGCCAGTTCGCCGTCGATTCGCGTGATCTGCTTCATGTAGCGGGTCATGTCCAGGACGATCCCGCTGCACAGCGACTCTCCCGCGACGCCGCTGCCGGCCCCTCGCGGGGCCACGGAAAACCCCAAATCCCGCGCATACCGCACCACTGCGACGACATCCTGCACGTCCTGCGGCGCCACGACGCACTGCGGTACGATTCGATAGCTGCTCGAATCCGTACTGTATGCAACCCGGTGGATGATGTCGGCGAAGACGTCCCCCCGGACGAGTTTTGTCAGTCCGATGGCAATCTGAGATGGTTCTTTCTGCGTCATGGCTCCCAGCGATCGTTATTGGAAATCCCGGGGCAGGAACTGCGACGAGCCGACAGATCCGCTCATTCGCAGCACCGCCAGATCGTCCTCGCCGACCTGGCCGTTGATGAACTGCTGAACCACCGGATGGGGGTGATTGCGGATGTGGTCGGCGTCCCCGTCGGCGACGATCCTGCCGTTGTGAAGCATGATGATGCGGTCCGCCACTTTGTACGCGCTTTTCATGTCGTGCGTTACGACGATGCTCGTCACCCCCAGTTCGCGTTTGAGCTTCAGGACCAACTCGCTGATGATGTCCGAACGGATCGGGTCCAGTCCGGTGGTCGGCTCGTCGTACAAAATCACTTCGGGGTTCAACGCGATCGCACGGGCCAGGGCCGCCCGCTTCCGCTGGCCGCCGGAGAGCCTGGCGGGGAAGTAGTTCTGGAACCCGTCCAGGCCGACCATCGCCAGCTTCATCTTCACGACGTCGTCGACCTCCCGCCAGTTGCGGGTCTTCACGTGCTGGCGGATCGGGAACATGATGTTCTCGGCGATCGTCATGCTGTCGAAAAGCGCCCCCTCTTGAAAAAGGTATCCGAACTGAGTGCGAATCCCGTTCAATTCGCGCTCGCTCAGCTCGTCCACCCGACGGCCTTTGAAGTGCACCTGGCCCTCGGAGGGCCTCTGCAAGACGATGAAATGCTTGATCAGAACCGTCTTGCCGCAGCCGCTGGGACCGATGACAACCGTTGTCTTGCCCTTCTCGATGGACAGGTTGACGTTGTCGAGCACCAGCTTGTGGCCGAACCTCTTGGTGAGGTTGCGCACCTCAATGATCGTCTCGGAACGATCGTCCTTGCGATCCTGATCCCTCGTCTTTTCCAAAGCGGGCACTCCAAGACGGTGAACGATTCGATCCCGGACAGTCCAGACCTCAGCTTACGATGCTCTTGATGGGCCAGAAGATCGCATAGATGCTCTTGAAGATCACGGCCAGCGCAAAGTCCAGGGCAAGAATCGAGATGAAACTGGCGACGAAAGCCTCCGTGCACGCCTGCCCGACGCCGTGAGCCCCCTCCCGGCAGTTGAATCCCTTGTAACAACTGATCACGGCGATGGCGCCGCCGAAAAAGAAGGCCTTCGCAATCCCGACGGACACGTCCCACAGGGCCACCGCCGAGGCGCTGAACGTCCAATAGGCCCGGCTGTTGATGCCGAAATGCAGGAAGCTCACCAGGGCGCCTCCGACCACGCCCATCAGGTCGGCGAAGACCGTCAGCACCGGGGTGAGCAATAGACACGCCAGCAGTCGGGGCGCCACGAGATGACGAACCGGATCGGTGCCCATGCTGCGGACCGCGTCGATCTGCTCGGTCACATTCATCGTGCCCAGTTCAGCGGTGAGCGCCCCGCCGACGCGTCCGGCCAGCATCACGGCGGCCAGCACCGGCCCGAGTTCCTTGACCACCGAGAGGTTGATCAGCACGCCCAGGTGCTCTTCGAGCCCCATGCCGGCAAGCTGGTCGTAGGCCTGAACCGCCAGCGTCATCCCGACGAACGCGCCTGTGATCATGACCACAGGGACGCTGTGCACCCCGATGATGAACATCTGCGTCCTGATGAGAGGAAACGTGGGCTTTCGCGCAAGGCACCGGAGGGAGGTAACCGTAGATCGCCAGGCGAACCGACCGAACCGGCCGGCGTTGACCACATCCTCAATAGCCTTGGCGCCAAGGGCTGCAATCATTGCAGACCTCCTATCCATAACAACGAACGGGCATCACGCGCAGGCAGGCACAAGCCGCACAGCTTCGTTGCTTTTAACAGGCCAGACGGAGAATGTCAAGATCGCTACTGCGACAGGGGTTCGAAAACCCGGACGGTGTTCTTGCCGGAATGCTTGGCGACATAGAGGGCCTGATCGGATCGACTGGTAATATCCTCGGGATTCACCTCCGCGCCGTATTCCCCGACTCCGACGCTGATCGAGAGCGGAACCTGCTCATGCTGCCACAGCAGAGGCGAACGCCCCACCGCGTCGACGATGCGTTCGCATACGACCCTGGCGGCGTCAAGGCCGGTGCTGGGCAGAATGATGGCGAATTCATCGCCGCCATAGCGGGCGGCCAGGTCGGTCTGGCGAATGCACTCCTTGATGCGATGGCTGATTTCGACGATTGCCCGGTCGCCTGCGCGGTGGCCGTGGACATCGTTGATGTTCTTGAGGTTGTCGACGTCGGCCATGATCAGGGAGACCGTTCCCCCGTGCCGGCGGGACCGCCACAGTTCACGTTCCAGGGACTCATAGAAGGTCTTGTGGTTCATCAGACCGGTCAGACCGTCCGTGGTGGCCTGTCGCTGCATCCTCTCGAAGAGCCGGATGTTGCCGATCGAGGCGCCGACAAGCTGGCCGAACAGCTCGATCAGGGCGATATCCTCCCCGTTGAAATCGTCCACATCGGCCTTGTCCGCCAGGTTCAAGACGCCGACGACTCGTTCATGACAGATCAGCGGCACGATCGCACAGTTGCGGGTGCTGTAATTCCTGGCGTAATTGCGCTGGGATCGCCGGATGACGGGCTTGGTGTGCAGATCGATGTTGCCGGTCAGGATCAGGCCCCTGCTCTTGACGGCCATGACCATCGGCGACGGCGGTTTCTGGTTCAGCGATACGATCTTATTGATGGGAAACGGATGGTTGTGCCGGATCAGGTGCAGGATACTGTTGGTCTCGTCCAGGGTGTAGAGAGACGCAAAACGGGAACCGACCACGCTGGGAATCCTGCCGATGCAGACGTCCGCAATGCGTTCGATATCGAGGCAGTTGATCTCCCTGGCCAGCGGCGTTACCTGTTCCAGGAGCGAAGTCCCCGGCGGGCGTTCACTCGGGTTGTCGTCATTCTTCTTGTTGCGGGTCATCATCGTATCAGGATATCGGTCCGGTAACCTATGGCTCGGCATCTACGGTTTCAACGATGGTTCTATCGGCGATTCGGCTGGGTCGGTTCTGAAAAAGTGCGGAGATCCGCGCCCGTCGCAGTGGCTATCGAGCACCGAACTGTCCGCAAGTAACGGCACGTAGGCCTCTTACGATTCTTCTGGGACAATGGCCATGTCACGCTGACCTGCCGGTGGACCGCAAGTCCCGATAAAGGTTCGGATTTTTTTGAGAAATGACACGAAAACCAGTTGACACCGGGCGGACCTGCTTTTACATTTTGTAAAATGTAAAATGGCTTTGACCGTTGGAACTGTGCATGGTGGCTTTGTCACTGAGGACACGAAGGTTGGCAGGGGTCGCTGACGTTCCAATAGGCTGGGTTTCGGCTTGGCATCGAGAGTCGTAGCCAGGCTTCGGGAGTGGGAGATCACATGGTGTTTCTGAATCGAGACCTGCGTCACCCCCATTGGCGTCACGGTCCTGTGCGGTCGCGTACTGAGAATCGGGACGGCAATCCTGCCCCTCGGAGGTTCGCCGCAACTGCCGATGTCACCTGCCGATGCCTATCGCTTTCTGTGTGTAGTTGACAAATCGATCGATGTCACGGTATGAATGGACTGAGAACGATTGCATGAACTGGCAAAAACACAGTACCGGATTGAGGGTGCCTGCAAAACGTTATCGGATCGGCGAACTCGTTCGCCACAGCCCCTTCTCCCGCCAGACGATTCACAACTACACCGTCATGGGCCTGATCCGCGAGGTCGAATGGACCGACGGCGGACACCGTTTGTACGACGAATCGGTGTTCGAGCAGTTGTCGCGAATCGTCGAACTGAGAAAGACCAAGAGCCTGACCGAAATCCGTCATCTCCTCAGGGAAGAGGAGATCGCCGCTCGCGTGAGAGGATTCACCGGCGGACCGGCGGCCCAGGTGGCCAACGCCTGACCTGGGCAGCGACAGGACCTCTGACTGGCCGGCAGGATGGCCGGCCGAATGGATAACAAACTCGCCCGCTGGGCGATGACTAGAAGACCGAAAGGATCAAGGATGATGCATACGGCTTCGCTTTTCCAAGGTGGTTCGTTCCGACCCACTCGTGTCTCGTCTGCCCCGCCCTCCTTCTATTTGCCGTCGCGACTGCTGATCCGCCGACGCGCGGCCGGGCGTTGCGGCGTCCCGGTTTTGCGAATTCGTATGTCGTGACCGCTTTCTTCACACCCGCCTGAGGGAATGCAAATGGATTTGCTGTCGCTCATCCCGGACAACATCGCCGAAGTTCTCACGGGAATTTTGCGCTTCACCGAACTGCGTCGCCGGATTCTGCATGCAAACCTCCACAGCGTGGACGTCCCCGGATTCGTGCCCCAGGACATGCCCGTCCGGGAGTTCGCCGAAGTGCTCAACGACGCACTGGCCGAGCATCTGCGCAGCCGTCGGCTCCTGTTCCGGGACACGACGAACATCACGTTCGGCCCCAACAGCTCCACGCGGGTCCGACCCGTGATCGACGAAGACGCTCTCGCCCTGCTCCCGAAGAACCGGGATCAGTATATGGAGCTTCAGGTCGGGAAGCTCCTGGAGAACGCGTTGAACCGCAAGGTGGCGATGGAACTGCTGGCCCAGAAGTGCGGCGCGTGCCCCAGCGCCGTGGAGTGGAGCGTGGATATGACGCTCGCCGGCGACAGCCCGGTCGAGAACTCATCCACGCATTTCGACAAAGCCCAGTGACACGGAGGAGTTCGCGGCGGCGTATGGAGAATCAAGCGCTCAATGTGCAGCAGTTGCCCGGCGTTCGGAGGCCTTCGGCCACCGTCCTGGCGATCACCAGCGGCAAAGGCGGGGTCGGCAAAACCAACATCGCGGCCAATATCGCCGTGTGCCTGGCCAACCAGAACAAGAAGGTGCTCCTGTTGGACGCGGATCTGTCGCTGGGCAATCTCGACCTGGTGATGGACATCCGCAGCAAATACAACATCTCGCATGTGATTAGCGGACATAAACGGATGGAAGAAATAATTCAGCCCGGTCCAAGAGGATTGCGAGTCATTTGCGGGGCTTCCGGTCTGGATCGCCTGGCGGACATCAGCGAGATCGAGCAGCGCCGTCTGCTCGACCACTTGTCCCTCCTCCAACAGGAGACCGACACGATCCTCATCGACACCGCCGCCGGCATCTCCACCTCCGTCATCGGCTTCTGTCTGGCGGCCGACCACGTCCTGGTGGTCACGACGCCGGAAGCGGCCGCCATGGCCGACGCCTACGGCGTCATCAAGGTCCTGGTCCGAAAAAGATACGGCCAACCCATCAGTCTCGTGGTCAATATGGCCCGCAGCGCGGCCGAGGGCAAGCAGGTCTATCAGCGGATGGCGGACGTGACCCAGAAGTTCCTCCAGACGAATCTCTACTTCGCCGGCATTCTGCTCAAGGACGAGCGGCTGTGCGACGCGGTCCGGGCTCGCAAGCCGGTCGTCCTGGCCTACCCCAAGGCCCCGATCAGTTCGTCTTTCGCTTCGCTGGCGGCCCGCGTCGCCGGCGCCAGGCTCGGCGACACCCTGGACGACAGTTTTTTCCGGAGGGTGATGCGATGGCTCAATTAAAGTCTCGCCGCATCGGATCGATAATGGAATCTAGGAGATTGCGTGCCCGTGTATGGGACGTATCCGCTGGCAAGGATGAATGAACTGTGAACATGGCGACCCGTCACACCGCCCGTGAATGGAGTGTCAACCGCACCGGAGGCAATCTGTGAAGACCCACGCACCCAAAACCGCCACCTCGCTGAGCATCGAGGAGATTTGGACGCTCTTCCACCAGACCCGCGGCAGTCAGCCCCGTAACCTGCTGATGGAGCACTATCGGGACCTGGTTCGGTACGCCGCCGAGCGGCTCCACGCCAAGCTGCCCGACAAGGTCGAACTCGACGACCTCATCAGCGCCGGCACCTTCGGCCTCATGGATGCGATCGACGCCTACGACCCCGCCCGCGGCGTGAAGTTCGAAACGTACTGCGCTCCGCGAATCAAGGGATCGATCCTCGACGAGCTTCGCAGCATGGACTGGGTCCCCCGCCTGGTCCGAGCCCGCGCGCACCAGCTCGCCAAGGCCACTCATTCGCTGGAAATGCACCTCGGTCGAAAACCCGACGAGCAGGAACTGGCGAGCGAGCTCAACATGGACATGGAGGAGTTCTTCCGCCTCCAGCGGGACGCCAACGCCGCCAGCCTGGTGTCCCTCAACAACAAGTGCGGCGACGCCGAGGGCGAGAAAGACGTCTATGAGATCGACGTCATCAAAGACCACCGAAGCGAAGACCCCCTGCAGGAAGCCCAGAAACGCGACCTCAAGAGCCTCCTGACCAAAGGGCTCACCCGCGCCGAACGGCTGATTATCGTCCTGTATTACTATGAGGAGATGACGATGAAGGAGATCGGCGCGACGCTGGACCTGTCCGAATCCCGCGTGTCGCAGATGCATTCCTCTATCGTCCAGCGGCTCAAAGCCCAGATGAACACACGCAAGAAGGAATTCGCCGTCGAATGACATAGACAGGGGGATCACATTCGATCCGAGCCATTCCCCCTGCGTGTCGGCCCGCCTCTCTGGGCTCCCGCGGTGCCGTCCGCGTCTGTTGTCCACCGGTTCGTTCGATACCTTTTTAGAGGCCCGTCAAGCTGCTGGGACGTTGTCCGCGTCCGCCGCGAGGGTCCGCCGAGGCCCGTGAAGGCCCAGCCGCAGAATTCCTACTTCATCACTGGCTTATTCGCCAGAAATCACCGTTTCTGAACTGGGAATAGCAAAATTCGTGCACCATCTCGGAACCCTAAAATGCCCTCCGAACACAATTTTTTTATTCCTTGTCCGGCCGGGACTTGTCGCGATTTCGGCCTCCCTTCCCACACGATTTTTTCGACAAATTCGTGCAACATCGAGCAAGGGTAGAGGGACGCATCATCGTTCCGGCGGCCCTCGCAAGGCCATTTTGGCGACAGGTTGTATCGCCTACTCGGCCCCCAAGACGACCCTCGGAACGACGGAAAGGAAACGCCATGCTGACGTGCGAAAAGAGCGAGAAGGTAAGAAAGGAGGAAGGCAGGAGGGAAGGAACGAGCGACGAGACTGTGGAACGGTCGGACAGTTCGACGATCCGACTGTCGAACGGTCAGACCGAGCACCGGGAGGCGGTGTGCCAGGCGCTCGCGGAGGCCTGCTCCGGCTGCCCCCTCTTCTGCGAGGGACGAGCGACGAGAGACGAGCGACGCTCCTCCCCCGCCTGCTGCGCCAACTGCGCGTACTGCGGCCGAATGCGCGACGGCGACGCCTGCGTCCCGATCTGCGCCAACACGCCGGACGCCCCCGGCGAGATCGTCCGGATCGACCCGGCGGGCAACTGCCCGGACTACCGCCCCGCCCCCGAGCCCATCGTCCACGGCGTCCCGCCCCAGCCGGCGGACGACAGCGTCCGCTACATCCCGCTGACTCGGGGCAAGTACGCGATCGTGGACAAGGCCGACTACGAATGGCTCCGCCGGTACAAGTGGTGCACGCTCGGGGGAGGCGAGCGTTCCTACGCCTGCCGTCGCGAGCACGGCAAAACGATCTACATGCACCGCGAGATTATGCAGGCCCCGCCGGACCTGTGCGTCGACCACATCCACGGCGTGACGCTCGACAACCGCCGGGCCAACCTCCGCCTCTGCACGCCCTCGGAGAACATGCGTAACCGCCGGGGCAATTGCGACCGGGACCTGCCCAAGGGCGTCACCTGGCAAAGCCACTGCAACAAGTACAAAGCCAGCATCGGCATCGACGGAGCCCCGAAACACATCGGCTACTACGATGACCCGATCGAAGCGGCAAAAGCCTACGATCGCAAAGCGATCGAGTTGTTCGGCGAAGTGGGTATTTACTTGACTGATGTAGCTACCACATGTAGTGTAGTGCTCCGTTACGCGTGATTTGATATAGAGTTTCCGGTCTCTTTGCCGATAGGATAGTTGTACCCAGGTAAGGAGACCTATCATGAAGAAGAAGTATACTGTCACCCTGATGGAAGAGGAACGGCGGATGCTGCAGGA
>DATIKY010000115.1:0-5190 GCA_035476995.1 Sedimentisphaerales bacterium
AACAACCGCCCCGACCGCGTCGAGCCGCGGGCGGTGAAGAGACGACCCAAGAAACAGGTGTACCTGACCGAGCCTCGATCTGTCGCCAAAGCACGCCTGCTCAATACGACATAGCTCTTATGGAAGTGCCATTCGGGACAGGCACTCGATTACGCTTTAGGGCCTGATGGACGAATTGGAGGACCGTCGGCAAGGCTCCGCTTGCCGCTGCCGTCTTTCTCTGTGGGCTCCGGGTCCTCTGTGGCAGGAATCGTGATCCGCGGCGCACAATGGACGGCCGGGGTCAGACCCTCGTTTAAGCTTTAAGCAAGTCCAGGCCGCAGGGGTCTCTCGCAAAGACGTGAAGATCGCGATGAGGATTCCGGGTTTCCTGGTGTTCTTGGCGGCTTGGCGAGAGCAAGGGGAGAATCAAAGGTTCCAGGTCCATTGTTGGAGGGACGTGCTATTCTTTCCGCTTCCTCATTCCTATCGGCCCTTTCGGGGAGGAAGACCATCGGCAGGCTCCGCGGACTCCGCTTGCCGCTGCCACCCGGAGTAGAGAGGCCCGCTCTGCCATGCCTTTGGCGGAAGGGGGCGGGGGTTGGAGTTGGACGCGGGGGAGGGCTTGGAGCGGCGCTGGGCAGGGTTCTGGGGGGGGCGGAGATCGGCTCGGACGGGTCTTGCCGGTCGCCGCGGGATGTCGTAGAATACGACGGAATTTTCCGCTGCCATCAGGAGTTGTCTATGACCGTCAAGCAGAAGGCATGTGAAGTGATCTCCCGGATGCCGGAGGAATCGACCTTTGAGGACATCCAATATCATCTCTACGTTCTGGAGTGCATCGAGCGGGGCGAGCGGGATATCGAAGACGGCAGAACGCTGACCCACGACCAGGTGGACAGCCGGCTGGCACAATGGCTGAAGTAATCTGGACCATCAAGGCCGTCGAGTAGGTGGAGCAGATCGGGGCCTTCATCGAGAAGGACTCGCCGTTCCAGGCCCGGCGCGTCGTCCAGTTCATTATCGGGGAGACGCGCAAGCTCCGCGAGCACGCCAGGGTCGGTAAGACGATTCCCGAGATGGAGGAGGACCGCTATCGCGAGCTTCGTGTCTTCAGCTATCGCATTCTTTACAGGATTCTGGACGAGGACCGGATCGCCATCGTTGGAGTGGTTCATGGGCAGCGGCTGTTCGACTCCCGGTGGCTCCAAGAACCATAGGCAGGCGGAGGTCGGAGCAGGCATGGTCTTTGGCTTCTGATGATCGGCGGAAGGCTGCGGGGTTGGAGTTGGACGCGGGGGAGGGCGGGAGGATCCATCGCAGGACGGTTCCTGTCCTCGCCAGGAGCAACAGATCGATGAAGCAGGCCGGATCGACCATCCAATTCAGCGTCATGCGTCTCAGGGGAAGGTCCTAAAACCAAGCGTTCATATGGACAAACTCAGAAAGACGGCCCCATTTTCCCCTGTGGGACTACTGCGGCAAAGGGAAATCGCATCGCCGGTTTTCGGGGATTAACGAACCGTAGCGTCCCGGGCCGACTACAAGAATGAAGGCCCGGGCGGCGCCGACCCGGCCGGACCGGCACGTGGTGCGTTACCGTCCTTGATTCTTCTGCTGGGATAGGGTCCCATACAAAGACATGACAATCGAGAAGAATGCCACCCAGTTTTCCTCGCTGTTCAGTTCTGCGGAAGTGATTTGCCAGACCCAGGAAAAAGATCGCGACAAGGTCCTCCATGACCTGTTGACACTGCTGGCCTACCAGCGGGGCATCGGCAATGTGGACGAGGCATACCAGGCCGTGCTGGCCCGGGAGAGCGACATGCCCACCATCGTCGCGCCGGGAATGGCGATGCCCCATGCCCGATTGGACGGGATCGAGGATCTGGTCGTGGGGGTCGTGACCTCTCGCGAGGGGATCGTCTACGACCCGAGCCGGCCGGACAGTCGGGTCAAGCTGATGGTCCTGACGCTGGCCCCGAAGGCCTCGCCCGGCGCATATCTGCAGGCGATCAGCAGTCTGGCTCGGATTTGCCAGGACCCTTCGACGCCGGAGATCATCGCGAGCCTGCCGACGGCCGAGCAGGTCTGGTCCTTCTTCGACAAGGGCGGCATGGTGCTCCCCGACCATCTGCGGGCGGCCGACGTGATGGATCCCGTTCAGGCGCAGTTGCAGGAGCACGACACGCTGGAGCGGGCCATCGACCTGTTCGTCCGGCACCGGCTCAACGAACTGCCCGTCGTCGACAAGGACGGCGATCTGGTCGGTGTCGTGAGCACCTACGAGCTTCTCCGCGTGTGCCTGCCCGACTGCATCCTCTGTATGGACGATCTGACGCCGATCCTGAATTTCGAGCCGTTCGCGGAGATCCTCCGCAAGGAGAGCAAGACCTGGCTGACCGAGATCATGACGACCGACTACGCGACGATCGATGCGGATCAGCCGGCCGTGCAGGTCGCCAAGGAGATCACGCGGCAGCGGACGAACCGGGCGTACGTCGTCCGCGGCAGGAAACTGCTGGGCGTCGCCTCCTTGGAGACATTCCTGAGCAAGATCCTCAGGGAGTAGAGGCGCCGGCGGGGAAGAGGGGAACCCCCACACATCAGACTGCTCCGTTCGTTCTAAATCCGAATTTCGAAATCCGAAATCCGAAACAAAGCCAAAGGACCAAAACCCAAATGACCGAAACGCTGTCGCCACGTCGGGACGGGCCGTTTTGAACATTCCGGTTTTGAGCATTCGTGCTTGTTTCGAATTTCGGATTTCGAATTTCGTGCTTTCCGGCTGCTATGCCACCGGGGCATAGATCTCGGTGAGTAGTTCTTCCGGCGGGAGCTTCTTCGGGTCGTTGAGGTACACTTCGCGGGTCGGTCCCGCCACCTTCTTGTGGTTCTCCGCGATCCAGGCGAAGAGCTTCTTGTACGCGTCCGCCGACTTCTCATAAGGGCCTTTGTGCGTGATCCTCGCCATCGGCCCGCCCGCCAGTTCGTAGCAGGCGATCTCCTCGTTGCCGGCGACCTGGGCCGACACCGGGATCACGACCTCCACGTCCGCATTGCGCAACAGGTTGGCGCGAACGACCTCTTTGGGGGTTTCATGGCAGATGAAAGCAGGCGGTCCGGCGACCTGGGCGCCGTGGGCCTCGATGTACTTGCGAACGTTCGTGAGCATGGGTCGGATCTGGGCGTAGGTGCCTCGCTTACGCATCCCCACGACCAACTGGGGCTGGATACTGCTGATCACGATCTCACTCATCGCGCGTTCTCCACCCGGGATGCTCCAGCCGTGCCAGCCACAGCCCGGACCGCACCCGTCGCACGCCATTGTACCACGATTCCCCCAGTCGGCCAGCCCCTTTCCATCAGGTTTTGGATAGGAGCCGCACGCCAGGGGGCCTCCCTCGAACCCATTAGTCGCGCGATGTCGGCATGGAGAAATCGACGCCGTACGGATCGTGAACGAGGGCCGAATCCCTCGCATTCGCCGGTTGTGCGAAGTACATGGTCGGCACATCGCCCACGACAGAACCTTCGCTGTTTGAGATCGAGAGGAGATAGATATTGTCCCTTTTCACGCCGCAATAGGACCGTGTTGCGAAATCGACCCGACCGTCGAGAAACAGCACGTTCTGCCCATCCCTGCCATGCGAGATGGCATTTCCAGCCCGGGCAGTCTCGGCCGTTCCTCCGCTGTATCCCGTGATGTCCGGCGTAAAAGAGGCTCGGGGTGCCGGTGCGGCTGCGGGGCTGGCGATCCATGGGCTTCGATCCGCGGCCACGGCGAGGTTCGGGTCGCGGGTCATTGTCAGGGCATATTGGCCGTAGGGCTGATGGTAGGCGAAGCTGCATGACTGGGATGAGACAGCCCAGGGTCCAAAGTCCCACACGTCCGCCAGCTTGACATTCGTAGAGAGCCCAGCCTTGGAGAGCGTGAACTCGGAGGTCCCTTTGTCGCCTGGGCATACGAACAGCCGGGGAGACGCCTGGTAGTATTTCACCAGGCAATAGGGGCAAACGAACCACCAGGGGTACGTGACCATTTCCGCGGCTTCGTCGAGGCGGGGCGCTCCGGCGAATTCGAAAGGTGCGTTTTTCGCTTTTGCGATACCGGCGGGGAGGGGGCAGAGAAGAACCGTCCCAGGGTCGCTCTCAGAAAGCTCGGCTTCTCGGGGATTTCGTGGGGGGGAGTCCCTTGTCGTCGACGGATGGTTCTCGCTGCGGGGCGGGTCTGGCCCGTTTTCCCCGCTGGTATCCGCAAAGCGCTAAACGCACGCCGCGGATACGATCCGCCCGCGATGCTCGTGCAACTACGGATATGTGTCCAATCACCGGACCGGCGTCACGGGATCGTTGACGAGCAGGGAATCCAACGAGTCGGCAGGCTCGCTGCCCAGCTTGGGCGGCACGCCGCGGACCTTGTCCTGACCGTCCCAGGATGTGTAGATGTTGTCGTTGTCCAGGCTGCATGTGGGGCGGTCTTTGAACTCCACATGACAGTCCAGAAACAGCACGTTCTGCCCCTTGCCTTCGTGGCGGAGGATGTTGCCGTGACGGGCTTGTTCGGGCGTGCCGTTGTACGGCCGGAGATCGGGCTGGAATCGGGAGAAGTCCCTGGCTTTGGCGGCAGGCGAATCCATCCACGGATTGCGGTCGGCAGCGAGGACGAGGCGAGGGCCCACGCGGAGGTCCAGTTTGTGCGCCCCATACGGCATCTGGTAGGCGTAGCTGACGTGCCTCGTCGGGTCCGGGCCGAAGTCCCAGAAATCGATCAGTTCCGCGTTCTTCTTCGCGACAGGATAAGTGTCCACTCGGAACTCGGTGACTCCCCGCTCCTGCGTCCCCCATTTTCTCTCTCCGCAGACGAGCGTTTTTGCGGGTAACTCGGGGTACTTGACGAGGAGGTACAGGCTCGCGCTGATGCTCACCTGGCCGCCGGAGTCGTCCTGCGACAGACCGTACGCCTGACGGCGGTTCGGAGCCGTCCAATCCGCCACGCGGCCGGTCCACCGGCTGCTCGGCCCTCCAGCTACCGGCACAGGATCATCATAGTCGCCGGTATACATGAACAGGGTGCAGGTTTCATTTTACGTACCGGGTTACGCACAGCGGCGAAGCCGACTGTAGGTATCCCAGAATTCCTTCCACAATCCGGATTTGACGTAGCAGCGGAAGTTGAGGATTCGCTGTCCACCTTGTCGTGACCATCGC
>DATIKY010000116.1:0-7245 GCA_035476995.1 Sedimentisphaerales bacterium
CTGGCCTGCCGGTCACGAAGGGGAACACTCATGCGGGGTCCTCCAGACACTCCATTGCCTTACTCCCGCAGTCTACTCGACCCCGCTATAAAAGACAAGGATAATCCCCAAAATGGATGCGGGGTTTTTCAGCGGAATCCACATTTCACCTTCCCCAGAGGGCCCGGCTGAATACTCCGACGCCGATCACGGCAAGGAAGGCCACGGCAGCATACACGCAGAAACTGAATGCCGCCATCAAAGGCAGATCCGCATTCCCATGACTCCCCTTCACCGCTTGAAGGAGCAATCCGCCGGGAAGGAAGAACACGGCGTGGGCCCAGCCCAGAGGGCTCAGGCCGGAACTGCCGTCTTCGACGCCGAGGTAGGCGTAGGAGAATACCGCCCACAGGGCGACGAGGCCCACGGCGATCAGGTACTTGCGATATCGCTTCATGGGATTGACCTCCCCTTCTGGGGTCTGCCGGGGCGTGCGCAGCACCCCCTGCGTGCTGGCGGCAAAGCGGAAAACTCCCGACGCCCCGCCGCGCGGCGGTGCTTCGCACCAAGGGCGGCCGAATCCGGATCGGTCCGGCCCTCCTTTGGCCTGAAGGCAGACGCCGTTTGCCAACAGAATCGATCATACCCCGTCAACTGCTCACCTCAGCACGGCCAGCAGCGCCAGCATCATGGCCACGCTGACGCCGATGAAGCCGTAGGCAATTCGGTAGACCCTGCGATGTCTCGTCGGCAGGGCTTTCGGTCCGAAGGTGAAGTACCGTCCCTGCCGATACAGCGGCAGGCGGGCGATGAACAGAAGCACGATCCCGATGGCGGCCAGGATCGCGGCGATCCAGAGGAACGTCGGATCGCCCTGCCTTGTGCCCCGGACGAACCACAGGACCAGCGGCATGAGAACAAGGCACACGATCGGCAGGGTCTGCCACAGGAAGAAAAACAGCCAGTCCCTGGGGAAATACCATTCGGATCGATTCGATTTCATTATTCTCTCCCGCAATTCGCCACTCGACTGTTCCACACGCGAGACGCGGTCGTGTTCTCCTTCGCCCACTGAGGGCATGATAGCACACCCCGGCGCAGACTGCAACCTGCATGGTGCGGCGTGACCCGCTTGTAGTGTACCCGTCAGGGCATACTGGGGAGTTACAAGTTTGAAGTGTCAAGTGCGAAGCAAGAAAAGAGAGCCATCGAGTCTTCCCATCTCCGATTTCACACTTCAAACTTCACACTTCCAACTCCCCCAGATAACGCCTTACGGCGTCACTACGAGCGAGGGGAATCGGCGTCGGGGGGAGATAGATGGATCAGTCGCGTTTCTTCGCGAGGAACGCGTAGCCCAGCAGAGCCAGCAAGACCACGGCGGAGGCGTATTCCACGACCTGCGGGAGCATCGCGTGGGCGTGCGACATGGCGTGGTGGACGTGTGTCTCGGTGAGGATCGCGTCCAGAATCAGGCCGGAAACCAGGGAGCAGACGGCCACCGCCATGAGGTACAGGATCGCCGTGCGCCGGCCCAGGGTGTTCCAGATCGTGGTCAGACCCGCCGCGTTGGTGGCCGGACCGGTCATCAGGAAGACCAGGGCCGCGCCTGGGCTCAGTCCCGCGCCCATCAGCGCCGCGGCCACCGGCACGGAGGCCGAGGCGCAGACGTAGATCGGGATGCCGATCGCCATCATGACCAGCATGGCCGGCAGCCCTCTGCCCAGATGCTGGGCGAAGAAATCATCCGGCACCAGCGCCGCGATCACGGCGGCGATCACCAGGCCGAGCAACAGAGCCTTGCCGATATTCCGCGGCATGGTGACAAAGCCGTGTTTCATACCATCAACGAACTTCTGCTTGACTGTGGGGGCCGCGGCACACTCCTGCGTCTGAGCGGCCGGCGGCGGATTCGTCTGTCCCACATCCTCAGGGCCCTGACCGAAGAGGTTGACCAACACCCCGCCCACAAGGCCGGTCACAAAGGCCGCGACAGGTCGAAAGACCGCGAACACCGGGCCCAGGAGGCTGTACGTCACGAAGATACTGTCCACCCCGGTCTGCGGCGTCGAGAGCAGGAACGCGATGGTCGCCCCCCTGCTCGCTCCGTGCTTGTGCAGGGACATCGCCACCGGGATCACGCCGCAGGAACACAAAGGCAGCGGGACCCCGAAGATCGACGCCTTGATCAAAGGCATCATGCCGGACCCGCCCAGGTGCCGCTCGACCATCTTGCGAGAGACCAGCATCGACAACAGCCCGGCGACGAAGAACCCGAACAACAGATACGGCGACATCTCGGCGAAGACCGCCACGAACTCGACAACGATATTACGCAACAGATCCAGCACGGCTGACAGCCTCATTTCCAGCCACGACCCTCTCGCTTCGAATCACGTCGCCCCGAAGCGAGACGGTCACGTCCTCAAAGCTCATCGCCTTGCCGCTGCGGGCAATCGACTCGCGGGCCACGCGGGTCAGGCCGGAACAGCACGGCACCTCCATATGTACGACCGTCAGACTGCGGAGGTTGTTGGCTTGCAGGATCTGGGCCAGTTTCTCGATGTAGAATTGTGCGTCGTCGAGCTTCGGGCAACCCACCGCGACGCTGCGGCCCTTGAGGAACCGCTGATGGAAGTCCCCCATGGCAAAGGCCACGCAGTCCGCGGCCAGCAGCAGGTCCGAATCGGCGAAGTACGGCGCCGTGGGCGAGACGAGCTTCAACTGGATGGGCCACTGGCCCAATTGCGACCGGACCGACTGCGGATTCTCCGGCCCGGCCACCGATACCGGCTTCGATTCGAACTGGTGCATCGCCAGGCCGGGACAGGCGAACAGCGGCTCAGCCTTCTTGGCCCCGTGGCCGAGATGGGCCTTGACCGCCTCTTCATCGAACTCGGCCGCTTCACGCTGCTCGATCGTGATGGCGTCCACAGGACAGTGACCCAGACAGGCGCCAAGACCATCGCAGTAGGTGTCGCTGACGAGTCTGGCCTTGCCGTTGATGATCCTGATCGCGCCTTCGGCGCAGGCGCTGGCGCACAGGCCGCAACCATTGCACTTGGCCTCGTCGATTTTCACCACATTCCGTACTGCCATCGCTTGTCTCCTGCGAGAATGTGCAGGGGCAGGTTTGAAACCTGCCCCTGCGAATGCATGCCTTATGCGGCCAGGATCGCCGCGAGATCTTCTTTGGCCGTCGTGATCGGCTTGAGGCCGAACTTCTCGACGAGGATGCCCAGCACGTCCGGGGTGATGAACGCCGGCAGGCTCGGCCCGATCCGGATGTTCTTGACGCCCAGGCACAGCAGGGTCAACAGGATCGCCACCGCCTTCTGCTCGAACCAGGACAGCACCAGCGACAGCGGCAGATCATTGACGCCGCAGTTGAAAGCGCCCGCCAGGGCCACCGCAATCTGGACCGCGGAGTAGGCGTCGTTGCACTGGCCCACGTCCAGCAGACGCGGGATGCCGTCGATGTCGCCGAAATCGAGCTTGTTGAAGCGGAACTTGCCGCAGGCCAGGGTCAGGATCACGCAGTCGTTCGGGACCTGCTCGGCGAATTCGGTGTAGTAGTTTCGGCCGGGCTTGGCGCCGTCGCAGCCGCCGACCAGGAAGAAGTGGCGGATCTTGCCGGCCTTGACCAGGTCGATCACCTTGCCTGCGACGCTCATGACCGTGTTGCGGCCGAAGCCGACGGTGATGTACTTGGCGGGCTCATCGGCCGCAAAGCCCGGGGCCGCCAGCGCCGCATTGATCACAGGGGCGAAGTTGCCGTCCGCGATGTGCGTCACGCCCGGCCAGCCGACCAGACCCGACGTGAAGATCCGGCCCTGATAGGTCTCCTTGGGCTTCTGAATGCAGTTGGTGGTCATCAGGATCGGGCCGGGGAAGGCGTCGAACTCAGACCGCTGGACCTGCCAGGCGCCGCCGTAGTTGCCGACCAGATGTTTGTACTTTTTCAGGGCGGGATAGGCGTTGCAGGGCAGCATCTCGCCGTGCGTGTAGACGTTGACGCCCTTGCCCTCGGTCTGCTTCAGGAGCAGTTCAAGGTCCTTAAGGTCGTGGCCGGAGACAAGGATGCACTTGCCCTTGACCGCCGTGATGCGGACCTTCGTCGGCTCGGGGTGCCCGTACGTGCCGGTATTGGCGGCGTCGAGCAACTCCATCGCCTTGAGGTTGATCTCGCCTGTCTTGAGGGCCCGGCCGAGCAGTTCGTCGGCGTCGGCGGGCTTTCGGGTCAGGTAGTCGAGCGTCTCGTGGAACGAGGCGTAGAGCGCCGGGTCCTCCTTGCCCAGGATCAGGGCGTGGTCCGCGTAGGCCGCGGCGCCCTTGAGGCCGTACGTGATCAGTTCCTGCACACCGGCGACCGTGCTGCCCAGGCTGTCGATCCGTTTCTGGATGCCGACCTCCAGGCCCTTGGCGACCGTCGCCGCCAGGTCGCTGGTGCCCTGCCACCAGGCGACAGGGCACTCGAGCTTGTCGGCGGTCTTGCCGGCCTTCTGGGCCGCGGTCTCATAGAGCCGCCGCGCCCGCTCCTTCATCGCGAACGCCTCGTCCACCCATTCTTTGAACCGCTGCGGATCGAAGTTGACGTTGGTCAACGTCGTGAAGAGCATCTTGACGACGAACACGTCCACCGCCCGATCCCGAGCCCCCAGTTCCCCCGCCCGATGCGTATAGCGGGCGATGTCCTTGACCGCGTAGATCAGCAGATCCTGCAGCGACGAGGTCTGCGGATCCTTCCCGCATACCCCGAACGACGTGCACCCGGTCCCCTTGGCGGTCTGCTCACATTGATAACAGTACATCTCCATGCCACATTCTCCATTACTATATAGTTGTTTTTGGGTTGTAGTGCCTGCGGCTCACAGGACTCTTGTGTTTTCCGTGGGACGATGGGGCTTGACCACGAGCACCCGCAGCACGGCGCCCCCTCGGTTGTGCCGGCAGTGCAGGTTCGCCAAGATCGATTGCTTCGTGACCTCGACCATTTGCATCGTTCGTTCCTTCTTCTCACTGAGCTTGACCGTAGTATCCGCTCACGCACGGATCATCGTCAACAGCATTTTGAATCGTTCCTCCGCGGCCACTGAGTGCGGCACGTTGCCCGGCATGATCACGATCTGCCCTGCCTCGACGACTACCGACCGTCCGCCGATGGTCAAACAGCCCCTGCCGTCGATCCCCTGGACCACCGCGTCGTAGGGGGCCGTGTGCTCGCTGAGCCGCTGGCCGGCGTCGAACGCGAACAGCGTGATCGTGCCCACCGGCTTGTCGAGGATCGTCTTGCTCACGATCGAGTCCTCAGCATACTCGATCAGCCCGTCCAGACTCTGCGCCGCAGCGACGCAGGCCGCCAGGACGCTCGGTTTTCTCTTTGGCTCAGTCATTTCGTTCTCCGCACTGGGGTCTCGGTTTCGCCGGCCCCTTCCTGCGCCCGGATCAGGTCGGCCAGCGTGACCTTGCCCAGGTATTCATCCATCTGGCTCTGCAACTCGCCCATCTTCGCCCGCACCGGACAGGTCGCGATCCGCGGGCAACACGTCTTGCTCAGCAGGCAGCGGTTCAGGCTCAGCCGGCCCTGGATCACCTCGACCACGTCCAGCAGGCTGATCCGACCAGGTTCGCGTCCCAGGCGAAACCCGCCCCGCGACCCCATACAGCTCTCGACCAGCTTGCCCGCGTGGAGCTGCTGCATCAGCTTGCAGGCGAGTTGATATGGCACATCCTGCTCCTCGGCGAGCGCCCGCGTCGAGACGGCCCCGTCCGGGCCATGCTTGGCCAGGCTCACCATCAGCCGCAGGGCGTAATCGGTATTGCGTCGCAAGATATCCATGCCTGACTCCACTGGACCCGATCGGACGCCCTTTCCACCGCGACGCCCTTCATATAGGACTAATATAGTCTTACTTATCAACCGGTTCAAGCCAAATCTGAAATAAAAAAGAAAAATAATCGCTCGTCCCCCCAGAGACAGTGGCTGAACGTTTGCCTCGGGCGAAGTCAGCGTTCCGCCTCTCGCTTGTTTCTCGTCACGGACACAGAGAGGTCGCGAGAGGCTACGGCAGAAGCTTGACGCCTTTGCCCTCGACGAACCCCTGAGCCACTTCCCAGGCCTTCGCCCGCGTGGAGACGTCGGGGTAGACCACCGGCACAGTCACGCCCTGTCGGGCCAAGAGCCTGGCGGTCTCGACACGGGCCTGCTGGGCCAGGTTGGCCGCTTCGCCGAGCAGGCGGACGGATTCCTGGGGCGAGTGGAAGCCCATGCCGTTGTTGGCGGAGATGAAGTCCCAGCGGAACTGGCTCCGGCGCAGGAGCTTTCGCGGACCCTCGAGGGCTTCGGGCTTGGCCCCCGTCTGGACCGCGGCCGCGACGTCGAAATGGGCCTTCACCAGCGCGTCCTCGGCAGCGAGCTTGGCGATCTCGGTCTTGGTCTGGATGCTTTCGACGCGGGTGCGGATCTCGTCCTCGCTCCAGCGGTGGCAGACGGCGCAACTGTTGGCGATGTTCAGCAGCGGGCTCTGGACGTGGTGGTCGGTGTACTTGACGCCGCCCTCGGTGCGGTACGGCATATGGCAATCGGCGCACGATACGCCGCGGTAGGCGTGGACGCCGGTCAGGTACAGCTCATAGTCGGGGTGCTGGGCCTTGACGATCGGCGCGCCGGAGATCGGGTGGACGTAGTCCTTGTGCTCGATCTCGTCGTAGTAGGCCATCATCTCTTCCAGCGTGGTGCCCTTGGCCCAGGGGAAGACGAGGTAGTTCTTGAGCCCTTCCTTCTCGTCCGTCTTGAAGTAATACTCGACATGGCATTGCGCACACACGAGCGAACGCATCTCCTGGTGGGTCGCCTGATCGATGTCTTTGCCCATCGCAGCGAAGGCCTCGCGCAGGGCAGGTCGCGTGATGCGCAGCTTGAGCGTCTCGGGGTCGTGACAATCCTGGCATCCGATCGGATGCTTGACCTCGCCCGCCAAATCGTGGAAGTTCGCGGCGTAGAACTCCTTGACGCCCATTTTGGCCATCAACCGGGGCACGTCGGTGCTCTTGCACGTCCAACAGGTCCCGGCGTTGAACGGCTTGGCGATTCGGGCCGTATGGCTGGCATCCTCCACCGCGTGGTAGTGCTCCATTACCCATCCATTGATGGATAGAGACGTTTCAGCTTTGTCCTGGCGTCTGCCGTGGTGAACTGCCAGTTCACTTTCACCTCGGCCCCGTCACGGCTCTTCTCCCATGCGGCGGTTTCCTCACGCAGTTTCT
>DATIKY010000117.1:0-10317 GCA_035476995.1 Sedimentisphaerales bacterium
CTCCCTTCCGCAATTTCTCGTGGTCCAGCACGGATCCCATGACCTCGAGAAATTCATCGTCGAAAACGCAGACGTCTCCAGGATGCTAGAATTGCGGTTGGTCGGATAACCGCCGCAGGGCCAACCTGGCACTGTCCAGAAGATGAGAATTCAACGTGGAATGGGTATCCGCAGCAGAACGCCGGCCAGACTGTCTCTTCCGGGCGCCATCGTGGTGGCTTTCCTCGTCATGGCCGGCTGTGCGCACGAGAAGGCGTACAAGCGCGGGGATCGGCTGTCGCGGGAGGGACAGTACGACCAGGCCGTCGCGGAGCTGGAGACCGCGATCCGGCTGGCCGAGGACAAGAATGGCGACAAGGCCGCCGCGAAATACCGCAAGCGGCTGGAGCAGGTGAAACTCGAAGCGGGACGGTTCTACCATCGCGAAGCCCAGATCCGTTTCGATCGTGCGGACCTCGGCGGGGCCAAGGACGCCATTGAGCGGGCCATCCATTTCTGTCCCCTGGACCCGACGTACGGTCCGTTCCGTGAGCGCGTCGCCCAGGCGATCTCCGAGGCCGAGAAGGTCCGCGCCGATGCGCTTTCTCTGGCGGAAGAACGCCAATGGCAGGACGCGGTGCAACGGATGAACGAGGCGCTGGCCATGTATCGGACCATGCCCGGCGGCGAAGCGGACCTCAAGCGGATCAAGGATCGGGCGTACCGCTATTACCTGGATCGGGCGGGCCAGCGGCTGAACGAGGGCGATCTCGCTCAGGCCGAATCCGAGGCCCAGGCGGCGCTGGTCTACCAGGATGGCTCCGAAGCCAAGACGATCCTGAGGACGGTGAAAGACCGGCGCGAGGCCGCTGTGCTGATCGAGAATGGACGCAAGCTCCTGCAGGAGGGACGAGCCGAAGAGGCGCTGGCCGCGCTCGAACGCGCCGCCAGACTGCATGCGTCTCATCCGGAGATTTCGGGATTGCTCCTGCGGGCCAGGCAGGCCGTCTGCGACGGCTGGCTGGCGCAGGGACGCACCGCTGCGGAGGCTCACGACTATCCCCTGGCGATGCGACTGTTTCACAAGAGCCAGACGCTGCTCGACGGATACGGCGGCGTCGCGGCCTTGCTCGCCGACGTGCGGTCCAGGCTGGCGAGTCTGCACCTGGAGGCCTCGAGGCAATACATGCAGGATGGGGTTGCCGGCATCGCGACCTTCCACGCGGCGGCGGCTCTGAACTATCTGCCCGAGTGTTCCGACGCGCGCCGGCAATTCGGCGAATCTTCCGAGCAGGTTCGAAGGGATGTCGCCTACACGATTGCGTTCACAGGCTTCAAGGCCACGTCCCAGCAGCAATCGCTGGGCGCGATCCTCGACGCGGCGGCCCTTGAACATCTCACGAAGACTCATCCGCCCAATGTGATGATCGTCGAGCGGATCGACTTGCAGGCCATTCTGGGCGAACAGGACCTCAGCAAGACCGATCGGATCGATCCGAAATCCCGCGTGGCCACGGGGCAACTGCAGGGCGTGGGCGCCCTGATCGTCGGCCAGGTGCTCGACAGCAAGGTGGTTTCCGAGAACAAGCAGACCGGGTACGGCGAATCGGCCTATCAGGACGGATACCGGCGGGAGCCCAATCCCGATTACGTTCACGCGGCCGAGCATCTCGACGCCGCAGTGGGACGTCTCGAACATGCCCGGAGGAATCTGGCGGAGGCCGAGGAGCGGCTGGCCCGCATGCAGCGTCCGGGGCCGGTCACGCCGGAGGAGATGCAGCGAAGACGCCAAGCCGAGATCCGGGTGCATGAGGCCCGCGAGCGACTGGTGCAGGCAGCCACTGACGTGGGCGGCGCGAAGATGCGTCTGGCGTCGATCCCGCCGGAGGTGCTCGTGCCCAACATGGTCGTGCACCGCTACCCCATCGAGACGTTCATCTGGACCGCGAAGGTCCTGTGCATGATCAAGATGCTCGACACCGCCACAGGCGAAGTGCTCATCGCCGAGCGGGTCGAAGGCCAGGCCCAGCATTCGGACCGCATGGTCCAGGCGGACCCCTATCGGAACGTGCCGGAGGATGCGCTGGTGCTTCCGAGCGAGTCCACGCTGATCGAAGGGGCCGCGAATTCCGCGATCGGAAGGCTCCACGAGACGCTCAATCAGGCCTGCTCCAGGCATGGACAGCGGTTCCTCGTGCAGATGCAGCGGGCCCAGGCTGTCGGCGACGCGGTCACAGCCGTGGATGGCAGCATGAAGTATCTCTTTGCCTACCCCGGCGGCGATCCCCAGACCAAAGCGATGATCGAATGCATCCTCGCGTATCTGGCGGACGAGGACGGCCTGATCGATGTTCAGGCCCTGCTGCGAAATCAATGTCACGTTCTTCCGTGAAGCGAGGTATTCGTGAGAGAACACAGTGTGCGTCGTCTGTTGCTCGGTGTGGTCGTTCTGCTCGGGAGCGAGGCAATTGCCGTCGAACGAAGCGATTCGATGATGCAGAGGGAGCTTGCCGGGGTGTTCCTGGAGGGGCAGGTGGTCAGAGTCGCTGTCCCTGCTGAAGTGGTATCGACGGCCGCGCCGTGGCGGGTTGTGGACGATCGCGCGGCCCTGGTGCGGTCGGGAACTCTGACCCCATCCGGATCCTCCGTCGAACTGGGCGCATTGGGGATTGGCTGGTATCGAGTCGAGTTCCTCGGTCCCAGCGGCGAGACTCTCGCGTGGACGACCGCCGCGGTGCTGGCCAGGCTGGCGGCGCCGATTTCCGAGGATTCCCCGATCTGCCTCGATTCGGCGACCGCATGGTTCGCCCGGGACGATCGCGACAAGCAGGACCGCCTGGCCCTTCTGGCCTCCCTGGCGGGGACCCCCTGGGTGCGGGACCGTTTGCGCTGGCGGGACATGCAGCCGACAGGTCCGCGGGAATTCGCAGGTCCCGAGACCACCTACGACACCTCCGCTGGCATCCAGACTGCGCGAGGGCTCAAGGTGCTCCAGGTCTTCCACGACACGCCGAAATGGGCGGTGGCCGAGGGGGATACGACGGGACGCTATGCAGGCGACCTGCGGGACGTGTACCGGTTCTGCAAGGCGATGGCGATGCGATTCCGCGGGACCGTTCATGCCTGGGAGCCCTGGAACGAGGGCAACGTCGCCACCTTCGGCGGGCACACCACCGACGAGATGTGCTCATATCAGAAGGCCGCGTATCTCGGTTTCAAGGCGGGCGATCCGAACGTCCTGGTCTGCTGGAACGTCTCGACGGCGGTGCCGACCCGCCTGCACACCAGCCTGGTGTTGCAGAACGAGACCTGGCCGTACTTCGACACGTACAACACCCACACGTACGATTGGCCCGACTCCTACGAGCGGCTGTGGAAACCGGTGCACGACGCAGCCTGCGGCCGGCCCATCTGGGTCACCGAGAGCGATCGGGGCATCGCGTATGCCACGCCCGAGCCATGGTGCGACCTGTCCCGAGAGGGGGAGATTCGCAAGGCCGAGTTCATGGCGCAGTCTTATGTCAGCAGCCTGTTCGCGGGTGCCGATCGGCACTTCCATTTCATCCTGGGCCACTACTGCGAAGGAGGCAAGATCCAGTTCGGCCTGCTCCGCCTGGACGAGACGCCGCGACCGAGCTACGTCGCCCTGGCAGCGGTCGGGCGGTTCCTGGACGGCGCGAGGTGTCTGGGCCGGTGGGATCTCGACGGAAAGCCCGATACGCATGTCTACGCGTTCCGAGCCAAGCCCGACGGCAAGGCCTGCGACGTCCTGGTGGCCTGGGCCGAGAAGCCCGGCGACTGGGACCAGCGGGGAAAGACCGTCGTCGACTGGAAACTGCCGGCGGAGCTGCGCGTCGAAGGCGCGTACGATTATCTGGGTCGTTCGTTGAACGCCGAGACGCCGGGACAACTGCGATCGACGCCTGTCTTCGTGTTGCTCCGCGAGGGCGACGCGGGACGCCTGCCCCTGGTTGTGCCTCAGCGGTCCGCGTGGCGATCGGGCAAGCCCAACCAGATCGTCCTCCAATTGCACATGCCGCGATCCACGAGCGTGAACATCGAGCAGATCCCGTGGGCCTCGGACATCGAGCACAAGGTCCAGCCCGATATGGAGATCGATCTGCCTCTGTACGCGTACAACTTCTCCGAATCGGCCGTTCGCGGACGGATCGTGGTCGAGCACGCACCGATTGGCTGGCGACTGGCGCCGAGTGCGTGGGACGTCGCGCTGGAGCCCATGGGCCGACAGCGACTCGACTGCCGTTTCCTCATGCCCGAGAGACAGGCCGAGAAGTCCTCCGATACCTGGATCATTTTGCGAGGCGACTTCGGCACTGAGGCCAAGCCTGTGCTCGCATTCCGTCTGATTTCCCAGCCCGGCGAGGGCTACGAGGCTCTGGCTCCGATCGGGGTGCGGTAGAGTTGGTCCGCCCGAGACGTTGGCGGCTTGCATGTTCCTTTGGATTCTACCGAGCCATTTTCAATTCCGTGGTTGGGGAGAACGTCCCATATCGCGACTCGCCCGGCGGGAGAGGCGATCGAATCGCCCGATATCCCGACTGTGGCGGGATTCTCTCGACCTGCTATAATGATACGCCGATAAGACAGGCTGAAACTCACAGGTCCAGGCAGGAACCATGGAAGAAACGACACAGCAATCGATTCAACTGCCCGAACGCGTCACGCACGTGCGGGTCGGCTGCAGAAACGTGTATCTGGTCGGCACCGCTCACATTTCCCAAGACAGCGTCGACGACGTTCGTACGACGGTGGAGCAGGTTCACCCCGACGTCATCTGCGTCGAGCTGTGCAAGGCCCGCCATCAGGCGATGACCCAGGCGGACAATTGGCGGAAGATGGACGTTGTCAAGGTGGTCCGCCAGAAGAAGGCGGTGTTCCTGCTGGCCCAGCTCATCATGAGTTCATTCTACCGCCGGCTCGGCGAAAAACTGGGCGTGCAGCCCGGCGCCGAGATGATCGAGGGCATCCGAATGGCGGAATCGACCGGGGCGCAGCTCCTCCTGGCCGATCGCGACATCGAGATCACGCTCAAGCGCGTCTGGGGCTACCTGGGCCTCTGGAGCAAGCTCAAGCTGGCCACGCAGGTGATGACCGGTCTCTTCGTCCACGAGGAGATCGATGCGAGCATGATCGAGCAGCTCAAGAAGCAGGACCAGCTCGAGGCGGTGATGGCTGAGTTCGCGGGGCAGTATCCGGAGATCAAGAGGCGTCTGATCGACGAGCGGGACACGTACCTGGCCGAGAAGATCCGCACCGCGCCGGGCAAGACGGTCGTCGCGGTCGTCGGGGCCGGGCATGTGGACGGCATCAAGAGCCAGATCCAGCAGGAACATTCGCTCGAAGAGCTGACGCAGTTGCCGCCCAAGTCGATCTGGCCCACGGTCTTCGGATGGGGCATCCCGCTGCTGATTCTGCTCCTGATCATTCGGGGTTTCGGACAGGGCGCCACCCACGGTTTTCAGAACATCTACATCTGGGTCCTTGTCACCGGGACCCTGGCCGCTGTCGGTGCGGCGGTGGCTCTGGCCCACCCGCTGACGATCCTGTCGGCATTTCTGGCGGCTCCGATCACGACGCTGCATCCGCTTCTGGCCGCAGGGTGGATCGCGGGCATTGTCCAGGTCGCGATCAAGAAGCCCACCGTCAACGACCTGGAGGAACTGCCCACGGCGATTGGCACGATGAAGGGATTCTGGCTCAATCCGGTGACTCGCATCCTGCTGGTGGTAGCCCTGGCCAACGTGGGCGCGATGGTCGGCGTCTGGGTCGCCGGCGCGTGGATCGCGGCCCGCTCGGTCTGAAAGGAAACCGAATGATCGGATCGCTTCTGAAGGACCTGGAGCGACGCATCGATCCGCAGGTCGAAGAGGAACTGCTCCAGCAGTGGAAGGCGTTCGCCGACGGCCGGCCGGGTGATGAGGTCTTTTCGCCCAAGAGGCGCAGAGCGTCGCCACCGGGAGTCGAGTGGCCGCACGTTCTCGTCAACGACGCTCTCGAAGACCCGCAGGCGATGGTCGTCCAGCAGTTGGAGATGTGCTCGAAATCGCTGGCCGAGGGCAGCGGGGCTCTGCCGGCCGTGCGATGCAACTACGGCACCGCGATTCTCCCTTCGCTGTTCGGCGCCGAGATCTTCCTGATGGACCGGGAGATCGACACGTTGCCTGCCTGTCGGCCGCTGGAGGGCGGAGTCGATGCGGTCAAGCGCCTGCTCGATCGCGGCGTGCCGGACCTGGAGAGCGGCCAAGGCGGCTTGGTCTTTCGAATGGGCGAGCACTTCATGCGGCTTTTCCAGGAATACCCCAATCTCTCGCAATACGTCCACGTCTACCATCCGGATCTGCAAGGCCCGCTGAACGTCTGCGAGATGCTCTGGGGCGGCCCTCTCTACGTGGATTTCTACGACAAGCCGGACCTGATCAAGGACTTCCTGTCGCTGATCGTCGAGACGTACATCCGCTTCATGAGGCGATGGGATGAGGTCGTCCCTCGTCGCTCGTCGCTCGGACCGACGCGGCGCCAGGCAATCCCGAGGGACGAGGGACGAACGACGAGCGACGCTCGTACGCGGTCCACTGGTCGATGCTCCATGGCGGCCGGATCATGGTGCGCGACGACGCCGCGACGAATCTCTCGCCCGCCATGTACGACGAGTTCGTTCGATTGTATGACCAGCGACTGCTCGCTGAGTTGGGGGGCGGGGCGATTCACTTCTGCGGACGAGGCGATCATTTTATCGAGAAGGTCGCTGGCCTGACCGACCTCTACGCGATCAACACGACGCAGCCCGCGCTCAACGACATGGAGGCGATCTTCCGCAACACGGTCGATCGCGGCATCCATCTGCTGGGTTTGGAGCGAGAAGCCGCGGATCAGGCTTTCGGTCGAGGGCGGCCGCTCCACGGCAGGGTCCACTGCTGGTGACAGCCTGTCACTCGATCCGCCCGATAAGCCGCAGCATGCCGTCGAGGATCGTGACGGGGTGCGGCGGGCAGCCGGGGATGTAGAGATCGACCGGGACCACCTCGCCCGCTCCTTTTCCCGCCTCCGGATTGCCGGCGAACACGCCGCCGGAGATGGCGCACGCGCCGACCGCGATGACCAGCTTGGGTGACGCGACGGCCTCGTAGGTCTTCTTGAGGGCCAATTCCATGTTCTGGGGGACCGGGCCGGTGATCAGCAGTCCGTCGGCGTGGCGGGGCGAGGCGACGAACTGGATTCCGAACCGTCCGAGATCGAAGACGACGGTGCCCAGCACGTTGGTGTCGGCCTCGCAGGCGTTGCAGCCGCCTGCGCTGACCTGGCGAAGCTTGAGCGAGCGGCCAAAGAGCCGGCGGGCCTCGCCGTCGAGGGCCTTGGCTACGGCATAGGCGCGATCGTCTGCAACGAGGTCGCTTCGCTCACGGGTCGCCATCCGGTATTCGGACGTGAATTCGATGGCCTTCGTCGGGCAGGCGTCCGTGCAATCCGTGCAGAAGAGGCACTTCCCCAGGTCGATGCTCACGCCGCTGCCCTTGCGATGAATCGCTCCGGTCGGGCACGCCTCGACGCATGCCTTGCAGCCGGCCTGGCATTTGGTCGCATCGCGGACGGGCCGACCCCTGTACATGGGGGGAAGGGTCGGCGGCTTGTCGGGGAAGCCTACCGTTCGAAACCCTTGCTTCCATCGAGCCTGTAGAATCTTCAACATGACGAAAACCTCGCGGCAAAGCCGAAATTCGAAGCTCGAAATCCGAATTCCGAAACAAATCCAAATGTTCGAAATCCAAATGATCGAAACGCTGCCGCGGGTCGGAGGATCTGTTTTGGATTTCGAGTTTGGGTCATTTGTGCTTGTTTCGAATTTCGGAATTCGGATTTCGAGTGTGTCTTATAGATCATGTCCGCAATAGGACAGATTGAGACTCTTGTTGCACAGCGGGAAGTCGGAGATCTGCTGGTTGCGCAGGGCCATCGCCAGTCCGAACCAGTTGTGGAAGGACGGATCGACGATCTTGTAGCGCCGCAGCCTGCCCTGGGCGTCGGTCACCGCAGTATGGCAGACCTCCCCTCGCCAGCCTTCGACCAGGGCGACCGCCAGATGCTCGCTCGCCGGGCCGGCGGGCTTCTCCTCGATGGGACCGACCGGCAACGATCGCGCCTCGTCCGTGATGAACTCGACGGACTTCTCGATCTCGAACCACCGCACGTAGGCCCTCGCGGCAACGTCGCCTGTGTTCCAGGTCATCGAGGGTAGCGGGTGCGACTGGTAGCAGCCCCAGGGCAGATCGCTTCGCACGTCGAGGTTGACTCCGCTGGCGCGTCCGGCCGGACCGACGAGGCCGAGCTGGATCGCATCCGGACGCGGAACGCAGCCGGCGCCGTCGAATCGGGACATTACCGACGGTGTCTCCCAGAGCAGATTCACCGCGTTGCGGGTGTCGTCGAATGTCCGTCGCAGGCGATCCAGGAGGTCGTCAATCATCTGCGGGGTCATGTCGATTCGGACACCGCCGGGCCGGACGAGATTGCGTCCGAACCGGTTGCCGCACAGCACGGCGGTCATGTTGAGATAGTCGCCGCGGAGCCGGCCGCAATACGACGCGGTCGGCAGAAAGCCCACGTCGTTGGCCAGCGCGCCGAGATCGCCCGTGTGGTTGGCCAGCCGCTCCAGTTCGAGGGCAATGGCGCGGACCGAATGGGCCCTCGCCGGGGCGGTTGTTCCGCCAAGTCCTTCCATGACGGAGGCGTAGGCGGTCGCGTGCCCGATGGTCGTGTCGCCTGCGAGGGTCTCCATGAGGTGGGCGGTGCGGGCGTTCGGCCCTCCCACGAGGGCCCGCTCGACGCCGCGATGCTGATAGCCCAGTTCGATCTCCAGGTGGAGCACGTTCTCGCCGTGGCATTGGAACCGGAAGTGGCCCGGTTCGATGATTCCGGCGTGGACCGGGCCGACCGCGACCTCATGAACCTCCTGGCCTTCGACGCGGAAGTAGTCGGTCACGCAGGGTTCGATCTGTGTTCGATCGCGGCCCCATGCGTCGCGGCTCGTGTAGGACGGATGGAAGCGGATGGGTTTGAGCCAGGGATGCCCCTGCGGCACGATCCCCCATTGCTCGGCGATCTCCCGTTCGAACCAGTGGGCCTGCGCGACCTCCGGCGTCAGCGCGGGATACGCCTCGCGGACGCGCGTCCGGCACACCGACATCGTTGCCTGCTGATCGTTCGTCAGCACGACCACGAGGACGATCTGATCGCCGTCGGGAATTCCGAAGAGCGAGGAGATCCGCCTGCCCTTGTGGACCCGCTCGATCACCGCAGAACGGAACTCGGTCACAGACAGTTCGGGAACGTTTTTCCAGGGGATGGCCTGGCCATTGTGGATTTGCGGCAGCGTCGTCGTCATTGGGCCGGTCCTCCCAGCAGTTGGGCCGCCATGTTCAGCTTGTCGAGGAGCGGCTGGGGCAGGTACAGGCCCAGCGTCAACGCGACGACTGCGAACACCAGCGGCGTCACGACCGTCGTCCACGATTCGCGGGTGCGGCTCTCCTGCGACTTGCCCAACGCCATTTTCAGGACGATCGCGGACATGCCGACGAAGACCACAATCAGAAACAGGCTGTAGAGCCCTGCGACGATTTATCGTTCCTGCTCGATCGTTGCCCTCAGGATCGTGAATTCACTGATGAATGTTCCGAACGGCGGCGAGCCCGTGATCGCCAGGAACCCTGCGACCCACAGGACGCCGGAGATCGGCAGCACCCGGCAGACGCCCTGGATCCTGCTTGTGTCCTTGGTGTGGAAGCGGGCCATCAGATTGCCTGCTGTGAGGAACAGCATCGCCTTGACCACCGAATGGTTGACCGCGTGGAGGAAGGAGCCAAACAGGCCGATGCCCCCCAGGCCGACGCCGATCGCGAGGATGCCCATGTGCTCGACGCTCGAATACGCCAGCATACGTTTGTAGTCGGTCTGACGCAGGATGAAAACGCCGGCGACGCCCATGGAGAGCAATCCGAAGAGGACCAGGAGATCGCCTCCAAATGAGGCCATTCCCGCCGCGGCGCAGACCTGCTGCACTCGCAGGATGCCCAGGAATGCACAGTTCAGCAGAGCGCCCGAGAGCAGCGCCGAGACCGGCGACGGCGCCTCGCTGTGCGCGTCGGGCAGCCACGTGTGCAGAGGGGCCAGGCCCGAATGGCACGGGTGCAGGTTTCATTTTACGTACCGGGTTACGCACAGCGGCGAAGCCGACTGTAGGTATCCCAGAATTCCTTCCACAATCCGGATTTGACGTAGCAGCGGAAGTTGAGGATTCGCTGTCCACCTTGTCGTGACCATCGC
>DATIKY010000118.1:0-12029 GCA_035476995.1 Sedimentisphaerales bacterium
GCGATGGTCACGACAAGGTGGACAGCGAATCCTCAACTTCCGCTGCTACGTCAAATCCGGATTGTGGAAGGAATTCTGGGATACCTACAGTCGGCTTCGCCGCTGTGCGTAACCCGGTACGTAAAATGAAACCTGCACCCGATGTTTGTAGCGTCACTGCTTGGGTTCGGTGTTCTTTCTGGGTTGGACGCGCTGCCCGCGTATGCGGATTTCACGCTCGGCGAGCCAGTCAACCTCAAGTCTGTCATGCGATTCCTCGACTTCGACCCCGCAAATGATAATATCAGTTGTTTCTCCTACGATGGGCTGGAGATGTACGTTGTCTCAGACCGCCCCGGGGGTTATGGGGATTGCGATATGTGGGTAGTGAAACGCGTCTCAACAGACGCTGCGTGGGGTCCGCTGGAGAATCTTGGGCCGGCCGGCAACACTGCGAGTTGGGACTGCCCGTGGTCCATTTCTGGGGACGGACTCGCGCTCTATTTCCAGTCGGAGCGCCCGGGTGGCTATGGGTATTCCGATCTCTATGTGACCACGCGTGCAACGAAGGACGACCCCTGGGGCCCGGGCGTGAATCTGGGCCCGAAGCTGAATAGCTCCGCCTACGACTACTTCCCGACAGTATCAAGGAACGGCTTAGAGCTCTACTTTTCGTCGGCACGGTCTGGGGGATATGGTGGTCACGACATCTGGGTGGCAAGACGTGCGACGCCCAATGGTCCCTGGGGTGAGCCGGTCAACCTTGGGCCGACGGTGAACAGTTCGTACTGGGAGGTGTTCCCTTCCCTTTCGGCGGATGGGCTGTTGCTTTTCTTTTCCGATGATGCTCCTGCCTTCACTCCGCGCCCCGGTGGGTATGGCGGTTCTGATCTGTGGATGACAAGGCGGGCGACTGTTTCTTCCCCATGGGAACCGCCGGTGAATCTCGGACCGCAGGTGAATGGGTCCGGGCACGAAGATATTCCACGCATCTCACCCGACGCACGGATGCTATACTTCATGACGTTACGCGACGGCATCCTGGATAGTTGGCAGGTGCCAATCCTCCCCATCGTGGACTTCACCGGGGACGGCGAGGTCGATGCGGCAGACATGGCCCTACTGGTGGCCGATTGGGGCAAGAGCAACTCTCCGTGTGACATCGGTCCGTTCGCCTGGGGCGATGGCGTGGTGGACGAGAAAGACTTCAGTGTGCTCATGGAACAACTGATGACGCCCGATCCGCAAGCCTCGGACGTTTCCTGCGACACAGTCCTGAGCTGGGTGGGTCCCGGTTTTGCCGACAGCTATGATGTATACCTTGGGACCTCGTTTGACGATGTGAGCAACGCCACGCGGGACGATCCCTGCGGCGTGCTGGTCAGCGAGGGACATGCGGATACGACCTTCGACCCTGAAGGACTTCTGGAATTCGGTCGGACGTATTACTGGCGAATCGATTCGATTGACGTTGTGATCGGGTCTTTGGAGCCCATGATCTATCGAGGGCCTGTCCTGAAATTCACGACCGAGCCATTTGCCCGTCCGATCCAGAACATTGCGGCGACGGCGTCCGGCCGTGAGCGAGGCATGGGGCCGGAAAACACCGTGAATGGCTCGGGGCTCGACAAGAACGACGGGCATTCGACGGATGGAAGCGCCATGTGGCTCAGTACGAACGCCAAGCCGCACTGGATTCAGTTTGAGTTCGACAAGGTCTACGCGCTGCATGAGCTGTGGGTCTGGAACTCCAACCAGTTGGTCGAGCCCATCCTGGGTTTCGGCGCCAAGACCGTGAAGATCGAGTGCTCCGTCGACGGTGCAACATGGACAACGTTGGAAACAGTGCCGGAATTCGCGAGGGCGCCGGGTGAACTCGGCTACAAGCCAAACACTACGGTCAGCTTCGGCGGGGTCTCGGCCAAGTATGTCAAGCTGAGCATCGAGACCAACTGGGGCCCCGTAGCACAGACCGGCCTGGCGGAGGTGCGGTTCTTCTACATCCCCGACCGATCCTGGGCAACGACGCCATGAACAGAGTGGAGGTAACTGACGCCTTGTCGTTGGCCTCTGGCCTGATCGACGACGTGCGGATCTACAACCGGGTCGTGAGGCCGTAGGGCGTTGGGAAGGAGAAGTTGGAAGTGTGAAATGTCAAGTGTCAAGTGAGGAGAACGAAGATCCGATGTCCGTCGCCTCTTGCTTCGAACTTGACACTTCAAACTTGAATCTTCTGCAAACCGGCGACACACACATACACTTGGAACCGGGCCGGCGGGAAACGGGACGCCGGCCCTGCTTTTCGAGTAGGGTGCGCCGGAGGGGATTCGGAAAGAGGCGGGGCATTCACACTTGGGCCGACTCGGTGCGTCGTGTGGCCGGCCGCGGTGTGCGATCGGTTGTTTTCCATCGCAGGAGAAGCCGCCGAATGGTGGTTGTCGCAGATCCGCCTCGAAAATACGTAGTTCTACGTATAGCGTCAAACCGCGGGCGAGGGTAGGATGGGTGCGTTGCCATCGTCGCGGGGTGGGGGCTTTGGCTCCCCGCTCTTGCACAGATGGTCAGTTTCACGCCGAGCCGCTGTTCACGCCAGGCTCGCAGATCGGGAGGCTGTGAGATGCACGCCGCACGCGGATTCCGGGGGATGCTCGAAGAGTGCCCATCGGGTCTGGACAGATCGCCTCGATTCCTGGCTCGCAAACATGATCGTATGAACCGCACAAAAAATCTTCGGAATTCCAAGAAATCCTGGGCGATCTCACACGCAAATCTCGCATTGTATTGTAGAAGGCCGCGGGGCAGGCGGTCTGCGCCTGCCATGGGCTGCTGTCGTCGTGGATTTGTGTTTGTCGGCGGTTTCAGTGCAAGAGGGCCTCAGAAAGGAGGCAACAGACAAGAACGCACAGAGGATCAGCACGCATATAGATGGATTTGAGGACAAAAGCAGCCGGTGAGTTCTTCGCGGCCAAGCAGAGCACCCACCGGCCCGGTCCAACCCGGGCGCTTGGTTTGCGCACCTGGGAGGAACCCCTGTATTCTATCGCAAACCCCACAGAGAAACAAGAACGCAGTATGGCCCCTGGGTCAGGCGGCATTGTCTGGAGTTTGATGTGTGAAACGTGAAGTGGGGAATGTTGAGGGGGCGTTTCCCGGCTCCTGGAACTTCACAGCTGAAACTTCGGACTCTCGTCTATACCTGGGCAGGCACGCGACAACCGAGACACACACACTTGGGAACGGGCCGGCGGACAATGGAGCCGCCGGTCCCCTCCCATTGGTTGCCTTCGGGCAGAAGGCCAATCCGGCGGAATCACAGCACAGTCAATGAGCGAACGCGACTCACAGATGGAGGCAGACAACCATGAACGCGCGAAGAGCAGTGTCGATTCTCGTGTACGCCGCTGTTGTTCTCTTGACCGGCCATCCGGGTGGAGGGAAAGCCTGGGCGAACGAACCCCCCGTAGCGGACGCGGGCCCAATGCGGTATGCGGGGAAGGACGCGATGCAATTGGACGGGAGCCGATCCTATGATCCGGATCATTCGGGTCCTTTGACGTACGCATGGAGACAGACTTCCGGGCCTCCGCTGGTCATGGCCGGGGCGGATACCGCTACCCCTACGGTCAACGGTCCGGGCCGGACCAACGAGCGGGGCATCACCATTCCCGGTTCCATTCCTCAAACCGACGACATTCAGGAATGCCAGTTCGAGCTGGTCGTCAGCGACGGAGAATTGACCAGCTTGCCGGATGCGATGAAGCTGGTGATCGTTCCGTCTTATGGCGACAATGCAGTTGCGCTTCAGAACCCGCCTTTCGATGCGAATAAACCGACGTTCATTTTTTTTGGCGGGGGAGACTGCATCAGCGGATCGGGTGGACAGTCCTGGCCAGGCCTCGATTGGGTTCAGAAGGCGAATCTGATATGGTTCCCCAGCGGATACTCCCCCGACATCGGCGGCAACGTACGCACGTATTTCAAATACGGCGACATGCTCATCGTGTATCTGTCCGGCGTGGCTCCGGATTATAGGGAGCCCATTCAGACTTCGGGCTGGAGCACGGGGGGGCAGCCCGCTATTGATGTGGGTCTTCGTCTGAACTTGAAGTACATGGACCCTCGCTACGCAATCAACCGCGTCACCTTCTTCGACGCCACGCCGTATTGCCGGGCCAACTATCTGGAGAGTATCCGGGACTTTCTGACCAGTTCCATCGATGGTGAACAATGCTGGATCGACAACTATGTGGGGCAGAATGTTCAAGCTGCATTCCCCGGCATCTTGAACTTCGGTTCCGCCCTGACGCATGCAGGCGTGCCCAACTGGTACAGCACGTCGCTCACTGTTCCCGACGCCTGCCAATTCAACCATGGCGTGGTGGCGGGCGCCTACTGGTCCGTCATCGGGCCAGGGAAGAACCTTCAACTTGCGTATACGCCCGACCAACAGACCTACAACGTCACGTGGATCGGTTCGCCGACTGCCGGCGTCATGGAGCTTTCCGACGAATCCCTCCATCCCGGTCGTCTCCTCGAGCCTGTCAGTCTGGGGGCGTGGGTCAATAGGTTCGAGGGCTCCGGCGATGTCGACGGTGCTGTCCTGAGCTGCGATGAATGCGAAAACGCGGTGGGGTATCAGCTCCTATTTGGGTCGGACCCATATCGCGTGATGGACTTCAGGGTCGTCTCTGACACGCCTTTTCCGCCAGCGGACGTGATAAGAGACCTCCCTTCCGAGGAAACCTGGTGGACGGTTCGGGCTCGCGATGCCTACGGGTCCACAATCCACGCAGATCCGATTCTTCTGGACCTGGCGAGTCTGCCTTCGATGTCGGTTGAGAACACTCGGACGGGAAGAAGATATGTTCTCATCGGCCATGCTATCCGGGATGCCGAACCAGGTGATGTGATCCTGTTGAATCCTGGGACCTACGACGAACACATCGAGCTTGCCGGCAGAATCTTGACTCTACGGTCGTTGGATCCCAATGATCCCCTGGTTGTTGCTGCTACGACTATCAGAGGGAAGGACAGCATTCCTACGGTGGCCATCACCGGGCCTGAGAGTGCAGGGTGTGTGCTCGACGGCCTTACGATTCTCGGCCAGGCCGTCGCGGTCTCTTGCCACGATGCGTGTCCGAGGATCGCGCGCTGCACGATTGCAGGCGACGGTCCCAACGCGATCGAGTTCTGGGAGGGATATGAACCGACCATTGTAGACTGCGATATCTTGGGAGAGGTCATGCAAGTGAAAGACCCCAGGATCCTCGCCTTCTGGAAGTTGGACGAAACGGCCGGGATGATCGCCCACGATAGTGTCGGCGGGAACGACGCGACAATCCTGGGTGTTCCGTTGTGGCAGCCGGAGGGCGGCATGATCGGCGGTGCCCTGCAATTGACCGGTGTCCCGAATTTCGCGACCGCGAAAGTAGTGCGAAATCCGTCCGAAGGACCGTTGAGTGTCTTTGCCTGGGTCAAAGGCGGCGGGCCCGGCCAGGTGGTCATCTCCCAGCAAGGCGGGGTCAACTGGCTGATGGCGGATGGTACAACCGGCGCGCTGATGACGGGACTATCCAAGACCGGCCGCAAGGGCAGCGAGCTGGCGTCCGAGGCGGTCATCACAGATGGCGACTGGCACGGGATCGGATTCACCTGGGACGGCCGCAGCCGGGCCCTCTACGTGGATGGCGTGGAGGTAGCCCAGGACACCCAGGACAGCATGGCGGGTTCGACGGGAAACATGACGATCGGGGCCGGCAGCAGCACGGCCCCGGCCACTTTCTGGAAGGGCCTGATCGACGAGGTGCGAATCTACAGCCGGGTCGTGCGGCCGTGAGATCTTGCCCTCGCGGCATACGTGCACTTCGGAACGGGCCGGCTGGGAACGGAACCACCGGCTCGTCCTGTTCTGCCATGGCCGAGCGATCCGCGATATCAGGGATTGCGGGTCTGCCCGGGGAGTCCTCCGCTTTGGGGCCTCCAGCGGGATGTGCGAGCGGAACGAATGCCTGAGAGGGTACGCAGCACCCTGACGGCCGGTGGCTCCAATGCGCCAAATTCCCGGCTCGCAGCGGCGGATTCCAGATCAGTCTGTCCTTCCTCTCTCCGTCGGAAGAAACCGGCTGTGTGCCAGGAGAATCACTGCCCCCATAAACGCTGCCAATTCACGGCGGAGACCAGCCCATGCCCGATAGCCCCGGCGTCATTGTGGGGCCCGGAGCCGAGGCGGCGGTGGAGCGAAGGGGAGGGGCCATCGCCGGGGATCACGTTTTGTCAGGCCTGCGCCCCGGGGCCGGTCTTGCGATGCAACTCGGTGGCGAGCAGACTCATGCTGTCTCGGAGTCGCTGGATGTAGTCGGGCTCCGTTATCTCCATGATTCCCATGGCCTCGCGGAATCTGGACTTGACGAATCGGCAGGCCGTCTCGATATTCTGCATCAACAGGTGGGCTGCGTCGAGGTCTTGGGCGAGGACGTCGATGATCACGCCGATGGAGTCTCCGCGGGGGTTGGGGACCGCCAGTTCGAGGATGTGGTTCTCATCGGCGACGTCGAATCTCATATCGGGGACTTCGTAGATGATCGAGGCGGACTGGTCCAGCTTCTGGAAGTAGGCCTTCATGGCCAGAATCACCCCGTCGGCTGTGGGGAACAGGTCCGCCAGCGGCGGTTTGCGATTCATGAACCCGATCTCTGAGAAGCCTTCCAGCCGGTGGTATTGGATCTTCAGGCGGTAGCGGTCGAGGTCAATCATGGGCAACCATGCTCCTGTCGCACTCCAATGCGGCGATCCAACGTCGTCACTGAGAGATACTACAGCCGCGTTCCCCGTATGTTCGCCATATTGTCTGGCGAACCCGGCCGTCAGTAACCGATTGCGCAGCCGTCCTTGCGGGGGTCGGAGCCCCCGAAGTAGCACAGGGGGGCGTCCTTGTCGCCAGATGCCCTGGTAGCCGCCCCAAACGCCGGTGTTCGGACGGACTTTGTGACCCATGTAGGCCAGCTTCAGCTTGACCTCGTCGGCAATGCCTCTTTCGAAACCGACGGTGCCGCCGTTGACCATTCTGGAGCCTGTGGGCTCGGAACTCTCGGTGTGCTCCACCCTGGGCTGCTCGCCCGCCTGCTGGGGGGACATGCCGAAGTCCAGGAGGTTCATCAGGACCTGCACGTGGCCCTGAGGCTGGAAGCCGCCGCCCATGACGCCGAAGGAGAAGAGGGGGCGGCCACCCTTCGTGAGAAACGCGGGGATGATCGTGTGGAAGGGACGTTTGTGCGGCTTCAGGCAGTTGAGGTGGCTCGGGTCCAGGGCGAAGAGCTTGCCGCGGTTCTGCAGGCAGAAGCCCAGACCGTCCGGGACGTGGCCCGAGCCCCAGAGGTAGTAGATGCTCTGGATGAGCGAGACCATATTGCCTTCGCTGTCGGCGGTCGTGAGGTAGATCGTGTCGGAATGGCTCTGCAGTCGGCCGGGCTCGACCTGCTGGGCGGCGCGGGTCGGATCGATCAGCTTGACCCGCTGGGCGGCGTATTCTTTCGAGATCAGTTGCCGCACGGGGACCTCGGCGCAGTCCATGTCCGCGTAGTAGCAGGCGCGGTCCTCGAACGCCAGCTTCTTGGCTTCAATGAACAGGTGCAGATGTTCCGCGGAGTTGGGCTTCAGCGAACCGATGTCGAAGTGTTCGAGGAGGTTCAGCATCTGGAGAGCCGCGATGCCCTGGCCGTTCGGGGGAAGCTCCCAGACGTCGTAGCCGTGGTAGTCCGTGCTGACCGGCTCGATCCAATCGGCCCTGTGTTCGCGGAAGTCCCGCATGGAGAACCGCCCGCCGGCAGCCTGCGAGAACTTCACGATCCGTTCGGCGATCTGGCCTTCATAGAAGCACCTCGGTCCCTCTCGAACGAGCGTTTCGAAGCAGGCCGCAAGGTCCGGGTTTCTGAAGACCATGCCTGTGTGGATGGGCTGGCCGTCGGGCAGATGGGTCTTGAGCAGACCGGGCTCTTTGAGCGTGTCGAAGGTCCAGGACTGCGCGATGATCGGCGAGATGGGAAAGCCTTCCCGCGCATCCTGAATCGTCGGCTCCAGGAGCTTGGCGAAGGACAACTTGCCGAACCGCTCATGGAGGGAGGCCCAGCCGCTGACGCAGCCTGGGACGCTCCAGGACAAGGGACTATAGGTCGGGATCTCCGTCAGGCCCAGGTCGAGAGCCTGCTGGAGGCTCCAGTCATAAGGCGAGCGACCGCTGGCGTTGAGGCCGAAGAGCTTCTGCTCTTTTTCGCTCCAGACGATGGCGAACAGGTCGCCGCCTGGCCCGCACATCATAGGTTCGACCAGGCTCAGCATCGCGCTGGCCGCGATGGCCGCATCGACGGCAGAACCACCAGCCTTGAGCACGTCGATGCCCGCCATGCTCGCCAGAGGCTGGCTGGCGCACACCATGCCAGGCGGGAAATGACTGTCGAGCGGTTCTGGTTCCGTTGCGTCAGAAGATCGCGACTGGCCGGCGGGTTCCCCGATTCCCCCGACGCTCCCAAGCATGAATCCATCGGAATCAGAGACGACGCCCCGATGCCACCCAGGGTTTGGAGAAATGACCGTCGTTTCATGATCTGCCCTGTATGGATTCGGTTGGGCCTGGGGCCGGAGGCACGGGAGGAGTCGGAGGCTCCAGGGTTGACAACTTAAGTTCCGGCTCCTCGCCACGTTGCTGCGGATAGTCAATAGCGAACTTGCCGCGGACTTTCTCCAGCATGGCAGCCTTCTTCTCGATCCGCCAGACCAGCAGAGTCAGCGGGGGGCGGGATCTCTCCTTGAACGTGATGCTGATCCGGCCGAAGCCGAACAATCGTTCGAGGAAGTCGCCGGTGTCGATCTTGGTGTTGTAGTCCTCGCGTCCGATCTGTTCGCCCGCCTCGGTGGGTCCCTCCTGGAGATTCAGGAAGTTGGGCGTGAACGCCACATAGAAGAACAGGCCGCGCAGCCAGGAGATGCCGATGGTGAACAGGCCGATCAGGGCGATGAGCAGATAGCCTGTGCCGCTGATGGAGAACGCCAGGCTTGTGAAGAGCCTCAGGAACCCGCCCACCCAGCCCAAGAGGTGCAGCCACAGGAGCAGGAAGCCCGTGCTAACGACCGTGATGATCAGGATCTTGATGTTGATGTGGTACTCTTCGATCAGGAAGTTGACGAAGAACACCGCGAACCAGACGCCGCCGACGGTCTTGGGATTGATGCCGGCGAAGATCTTCCAGCCGGACTCCTGCATGAACATCAGGACCGACGCCAGAATGGCCACTGTGATCGTCGGGAAGTACAGGGCCTTGGAGGTCCAGCCGAAGATCACGAGCCAGTCGTTGATGTCGGGATCGAGCCGCAACTGCTTCTCCATGCCCATGCGCGTGCGGACCGTCTTTCGCATGATCAGCCAGGTGGCAACCCCGACAACGACCACACCGATGGCGATGTAGAGGGCGATCATTCCGTTCGACGCCCACGACCATTTCTCTTCCATGCCGAGGTCTCCCGATCGAAAGGTCCGTTCGACTTTCACTCGTACCGACGGCATTTTACAGAAAGACAGAACGATACGCCAGTCTCAATACACGCCGCAAGCCTGTTGACTCGCCTGGTGCGGCGTGGCATATATGGGAAGGTTGTCCCTGGGTGAACGCAGGGCGGCCGGATTGTGGGAATTGGTTCGGACGGTTGACGGGAGGTCCCTGTGAAATCTGAGCACATGAGGTTGTCGGTACGATCGATCGGCGTGACGGTTTTGGCCTGTGTGCTGGCGTGTCCTGTGTGGGCGGGCCTGCCTCGCAGCACCCCCGAGACGCAGGGGATTTCGTCCGCGGCGATACTCTCTTTCATCGAGTCGGCCGACAGGGACATCGACTCCCTGCACAGCTTCATGCTCCTGCGTCATGGCCACGTGGTGGGCGAGGGTTGGTGGTCGCCGTACAGCCCCGAGTCGCCGCATTCGTTGTACTCCTTGAGCAAGAGCTTCACGTCGACAGCGGTGGGTCTGGCCATCGCAGAAGGCAAGCTCAATCTCAATGACGAGGTTCTTGAGTTCTTCCCGGACGATGCTCCGTCGAATCCCAGCCACAATCTAAAAGAGATGCGGATCCATGACCTGCTTCGCATGTCCACCGGCCATCAGACGGAGCCCTCGCTGGGCGACGATCAGGTGTGGACCAGGGCTTTTCTCTCGCACCCGGTGCCGTTCAAGCCCGGGACCCACTTCGTCTACAACACGCCCGCGACTTATATGCTCTCGGCCATTGTCCAGAAGGTGACGGGCCAGACGGTGCTCGACTACCTGGCGCCGCGTCTGTTCGAGCCTCTGGGCATCGAGCGTCCGACGTGGGAGACCAGTCCACAAGGCATCACCACCGGCGGCTACGGCCTGAGCGTCCGCACGGAGGACATCGCCCGGTTCGGCCAGCTCTATCTCCAGAAGGGCAAATGGCAGGGCAGGCAACTCGTCCCCGAAGCGTGGATCGAGGCGGCCACCGCGCGCCAAACCTCCAACGGCAGCAATCCGAACAGCGACTGGGACCAGGGTTACGGTTACCAGTTCTGGCGATGCCGCAACGGCGTCTATCGCGGCGACGGCGCGTTCGGGCAGTATTGCATCGTGATGCCCGAGCAGAACGCGGTCGTCGCCATCACCAGCGGTGTGCGGGACATGCAGGCGGTCATGAATCTGGTCTGGGACAGGCTGCTGCCCGCGATGACGCCGTCGTCTCTGGCCTCTGATGGCGCCGCCAGGGCGAAGCTCGAACAGAGGCTCAAAGGCCTGTCGCTGCGTCCAGTAGAAGGCTCCGGGACTCCCGCGGAGGTTTCGGGTCGCACCTACGTATTCCCCGCCAACGACCGCAAGCTCGAATCGCTGTCGCTCGCCGGCGACGGAACGAATGGTCCCATGACGCTCGTCGCCCGGTTGAACGGCGTCGAGCAGAGGATTGTCTGCGGTCGCGGTTCCTGGCAGAAAGGGCGATTGGCCTGGGGGAAGTTGGCCTGGGGACAACTGCCCGAGCAGCCCGTCGCGGCCAGCGGGGCCTGGACCGTGAATGATACCTTTACCGCCAAGCTCTGTTTCTACGAGACGCCTTACATCATCACGGTTCGTTTGAAGTTCTCGGGCCAGGAACTGCAATGGAACGCGGAATCCAACGTGAGCTTCGGCCCAACGAAAGACCCGCAATTGACCGGCCGGGCAGAGTGAGTGAAGCCGAGATTGGCTGTCTTTTCTCTTTGTTAAGCAGCGGCCGATTGGATATGATGATCGGTATGGAGACGCGAACGACTATATCGGTATACGCTGACACGTCCGTTTTTGGCGGTGTCTTCGATGATGAGTTCAGCGGTCCGAGCAAGGCTTTCATCGATGCTGTCAGAGCGGGCAGGTTCACTCTGATCACGTCCGAACTGGTCAGGCAGGAGATTGAAGCCGCTCCCCAAGTCGTTCGCCAGCTATTTGCGGAAATGCTGCCTGTTGCGGAAATCGCTGCGGTCGTCGCCGAAACGCTGCAGTTGCAGGAGGCCTATCTCAACGCCGGCATTGTATCCCAGCGGTCTGCTACGGACGCCCTGCATGTGGCCTTGGCGACTGTGTCTGGAGCGTCGATGATCGTGAGTTGGAATTTCCGGCACATCGTGAATTTTCAGAGGATTCCCAAGTATAACGCGGTGAACAAACTGCACGGCTACAACGATATTGCCATATACTCGCCATTGGAGGTGATCGAGCATGAAGACGAAGACCTTTGACGCCGTTCGCATGAAGCGTCAAGGAGCCGAACGGGTGATGAAGCATTTGGAGGGCAAATCTCCCGAGGAGCAACTCGAATACTGGCAGAAGGGCACGGAAGATCTCAAGAGGCTCCAGCAGAGACTGAAGAAAGCGGGGAGCCGTTCCTAGTGCTCCGTTACGCGTGATTTGATATAGAGTTTCCGGTCTCTTTGCCGATGGGATGGTTGTACCCAGGTAAGGAGACCTATCATGAAGAAGAAGTATACTGTCACCCTGATGGAAGAGGAACGGCGGATGCTGCAGG
>DATIKY010000119.1:0-3105 GCA_035476995.1 Sedimentisphaerales bacterium
GCGTCAACAACCGCCCCGACCGCGTCGAGCCGCGGGCGGTGAAGAGACGACCCAAGAAACAGGTGTATCTGACCGAGCCTCGATCTGTCGCCAAAGCACGCCTGCTCAATACGACATAGCTCTTATGGAAGTGCCATTCGGGTCAGCTCCTCGATTACTCTTTAAGGAATCCTGGCGTCTGGCAAGGGAGGGTCAGGGTCAGGCACTCGATTACGCTTTAAGGAATCTCGGCGTCTGATAAGACGGGGCAGCTACTCATTGTCACCATCCTCTATCTTATTGCGTCCAGCACTTGGACTGTCGCGACGATCCAAGTCATCTCGACCTCGCCAAGTGCGTCCGGCATACCGGGACCGCCAACCGCTTCGTCGTCGCGTCGAGTATCACGAAATGGGTCGAGGGAAGCAAGGGAAAAGGTGGAGAACCGGGTGCATGACCATTTCTGCGGCTGGACCCGTTGAATGGGATGCGGGGACAGAAGGAAGGGACGGACCGATCCGGAGTCCGCCGTCTCGATGGGAAGCGTCGCTGCGCGACGGGCGGCGGGCATTTATCGCTTTTCGCCAGCAGCGTGACAGGCGTGCTTTGCATGCGTGGCTGGTGACCCGTGACCGGTGCCCCGGATCGCGAGTCACGGGGCGCAAGTCACCATTCCATGCCATGAGCCCGCGACGACGTTGCCTTTCTGTCGCCGCGACAGTGCAGCGGCAGAGAGGTTCTGCCTTTCCTGCTAGCGGATTCCATGATGTTCCCTCGCGTCGGCGGACTCGCGCACGCGGCCCGTGAAGTCCTCGATCAATTCGCGGGCGTCCGTCACGGTCAGCACGCGCGAATCGTAGTGCAGAGTGACATGGAGCTCTCCCGCGTAGCCCACCACGGCGAAGGCGGCGCACGTCAGGGGTCGCAGCGGGGCCAAGGCTTCCATGCTTTGCAGCACGGCGCCGCCGATGACGAATCGGCCCTCCTTCTGAGGAACCGGGTACCGATCCAACACCGCCCCCAAGTTGGTCAGGATCACCGTGGCCGTGCAGTGGTCCGGATGCACGAACTCCTGCAGGCCGTCGGACATTGAGCGACTGTTCTCCAGCGTCAGGACAAAAGTCGCGCCGAGTTGCCTCTGCTTGATGAGCGCCATCTCCTGGTGGACGGAGTCGAGGAGGCGTTCCGAATCATCCATGTGCCGGGCCATACGGTCCAGAAAGACCACGCTCGCCCTGTTGGCGGCCGGCAGGCGCCGATCCGCGCGCGTCCGCAGATTCACCGGCACCGCCACGCGGACCCAGCCGGATGGATCCCCCGTGCGCATCCGCCACTGCTTCAAAGTCAGGAAGCAATCGCGCACCAGGAGGTCGTTTACGGTCACCCCCAGCCTGCGGACGGCCATGACAAGCTCCGTCGACTCGGCCCCGTCGAGTCGCCGGGTGAGCGAGGCGGGGTAATCCGGAGGCGGAGAACTGTCGTCCGGTCGAGCCTGATGCGGCACCAGCGGCTCGGGAATCCGCTTTCTGAATTGGCCGGCGCCGAGCAGCCCGATCGCCTGTCGGGACGTCGTCTGGAGCAACCTGTCGGCTGTCTGGTCGAACCTCCCGCGGTCCAGCAATCGTTCGGGACACAGCGCCCGCAGCACAGGTTTCCACACCCCTTTGCTGGCCAGGGCACAGGAGAGGAACAGGTCCTCAGTGAAACGAAGCACCCCCAGGCCATCACAACAGGCGTGATGAACCTGGATGATGAGATCGGTGTTCCCGGCGTCCTCACACGACACGACGCGCAGCCCGGGCTCTACCCGAACATCGAGGGGAGCCAGCGGCGGCAGCGATTCAGCCAGGGGCGTATGCCGCCACTGCAAGGCCGGCGGCTGATTCGCCGCCACCCAGAATTCCTGGGACCCGGATCGACGCACCACAGCCGCCAAGAGCGGATGACGCGACACGGCGACGGCCATGGCCGACTCCAGGGCGGTTCGATCGAGGCGGCCATGGAAGCGGATCCTCGCAAAACAGTTCATGGGGTAGGCCGGCCGGTCGTCCGCCAGCATGAGACTCTCGAACGGCACCAAAGGCAACGGCAGTAGCATAGGATCGGTTGTCTCCTGGGGCAACGTCAAACAACAACTGGAAGATCTTGAGGCTTCATTCGACGACTGGGGATGCATGATCTGCTCTCAACGGAAGGCACAACCCACCCATTTCCTGACACTGCCGAACTCATTGGGGCCTGCGGCAAGGCCACATGTCGAGCCTGCACCCATCTCCGAATCCAACTCTCAGAGCTGCAGGATAGTAGCGGCCGGATTCCGCCACGTCAACCTCTACTTGAAGAAGGAGCGAAGGAAGGCCCTCAAGGAAAGGCAAGGGCTGCGACCAGAAGGGGACTGTCTCTCGGCCCCACTTGGACAACGCCGGCCGGCGGGGGGAAGCGGAACATGTTGACAGATGGCCGGAGGATTGATAACGTGCCGGGCTGTGTTGGAGGTTCGGATCGTATGACGTGGGTGAAATCCCCGGTGCTGGTGATCGTGGCGACGCAACTGCTGTTCACGATGGGCGACCTGATCGCGCGGGCGAACATGCGGCATAGTCCGTTTGCACTCTCGACGTTCCTGAGCTGGTGGTTCGTGCTGTACTTCGCGATCCGCCAGGTCGCCATGTTCGGCCAGCTCTACGTGTTCTCCGTCCTGCAGATCGGCAAGACGATGGCCTTCTTCAGCGCCACTTCGCTGATCGTGGTCAACGTGCTCGGTGTCCTGCTGCTCGGCGAAATCCTCTCCGTCCAGGCCTACCTGGCCATCGGCCTGGTCGTGCTCGGATTTGTCATGCTTGCCTTGTGTCCATGACAAAGATCCGCCGGGTGCATGACCGTGTCTGCGGTTCCACCGGCACCGGGGTGCTCCGACGAATTCGAGGGGTGCGTTTGTCGCTTTGGGGATACCAGCGGGGAGCGAGCACAAGAGAATCATCGAAAAGTGGGTATTTACTTGACTGAGGTAGCTACGACCTGTAGCGTAGGTGGGTATGGAAGACTACCCTGCTACGTTGCTGGAGTTCGAGGCCCGCTTCGCGACCGAGGAATCGTGCCGGGACTATCTGTTCCAGTTGAGATGGC
>DATIKY010000120.1:0-20173 GCA_035476995.1 Sedimentisphaerales bacterium
CCGCCTCAGTCGGCCGCAAGGCCTTCTGACACTCACGATCAGTGCCAACACTTGGATCAAAACGCGCCTGTTACAGATCCTCAATCAAATCCCAGCCAACGTCTGACCCGTCCATGTTTATGCAACGTTAGGGTCAACTCAAAAGTACGCAAAAACCGGATGAGCCACAAATGGTTCTCTGGCAACCAGATTTTCCCTATCTTAACGGAGCTCGCGGAAGATGTCAAGGGGGATTTCCGCAAGATTGCCGTTCGCCCTCCCCGCATGGCCTCATGCGCATAAGTTTCGGAGAATCGGGGTTTTATGCGCTTTGTGAAGGTTGTTCTTCCCGTGGGGCGTCCGGTTGAGTACAATTGTGCCTGCCGAGTCTGGAATCTGGGTTCGTTCGGAACAGGGATTTATGGGTTTGCCGGTAGTGACGATAATGGGTCGGCCCAACGTGGGCAAGAGCAGTCTGCTCAACGCGTTGGCCGGAGAGATGATCAGCATCGTGGACCCGACCGCGGGCGTCACGCGCGATCGCGTCAGCACGTTCATCGGGCGGGACAACAAGTTCTTCGAGCTGATCGACACCGGCGGCTACGGCATCGTCGATTCGGACCAGCTCAGCGACCACATCGAAGGCCAGATCCTCCAGGCGATCGCCACCGCGGACCTGGTGCTCTTCGTCGTCGATATCCGCGAGGGCATCACGCCCCTGGACACCAAGATCGCCGAGCTGCTCCGCAAGCACGACCTCGACGTGCTGGGCGTGGCGAACAAGGCCGACAGCGGCAAGATGTTCTCCGCGGCGGGCGAGTTCGTCCGCCTGGGCTTCGGGGAGTTCCTCTGCGTCTCGGCCCAGAACAACGTCAACAAGACCGTGCTGCTCGACCGGCTCTTCGAACGGCTCGAACCTCTGCTGGAGACCGGCGCGCCGCCCGAGCCGATCATGAAGATCGCCATCGTGGGCAAACGCAACGCCGGCAAGAGCAGCATCGTCAACGCCATCGCCGGCTCCGAGCGCGTGATCGTCAGCGAGATCCCCGGCACGACCCGCGACGCGGTCGACGTGCGGATCGAGAAGGACGGCAAAACGCTCGTCGTGATCGACACCGCCGGCGTCCGCAAGAAGGGCAAGATGGCCAACGACATCGAGTTCTACAGCAGCGTCCGCGCGACCAAGTCGATCAAGCGGGCCGACGTCGTGTGGTTCCTGATCGACGCGACCGAGCCGGTTTCGCAGCCGGACAAGGTGCTGTCGCGATTGATCTTTGAGGAGTACAAGACCTGCATCATCGTGGTCAACAAGTGGGACCTGGCCAAGGACGTGGCCGCCACGGGCGACTACGAGGAGTACCTGACGAAGATGCTGCCGGGCCTGAAGTACGCCCCCATTTCGTTCACGACCGCGACGACCGGCAAGAACGTCCAGAGCACGCTGGACCTCTCGGCGGAATTGTTCAAGCAGGCGACGACGCAGATCGGCACGGGCCGGCTCAACCGCGCGTTTGAGATCCTCCGCAGCGAGCGGACCGGCGTCCGCCGATCGTCCGCGAAGCTGCCGCGGATCTACTACGTGACGCAGGTCGCGGTCAATCCGGTGACGTTCATGATGTTCGTCAACGACCCGGGCCTCTTCGACGACAGCTACCGTCGGTTCGTCTCCGGCCGCCTGCGGGAACTCTTGCCGATCCCCGAAGTCCCGATCCGTATCCTGGCCCGCCCCAGGGACACCCGCCGGGATCATCCGAAGGAGTGAAATCCGGTCGTCGCCGCCTTCGATGGCCAGGGCGGAAGGCCGGAGACTGTCGCGTATGTGTTTGGAGGTGTTCATGTCAAGATCCGGAAAGACACGTCTCGTCCTGACAGGTGTGGGCGTCTTGCTGGTCGTGCTGGCCGTGCGCAGCGCGGCGCTGCGCGTGGTCGGCAAACCGGCGCAGGCGACGGTGACCGACGTGAAGAGAGCCACCGGTCAGCAGGACGACCCCATGGACCACAACTATCAGATCGCCTATCGATTTGCCGTCGACGGCAAGGACTACCGCGGCAGCCTGACGCGAAAGAAGGTGTACAATGCGGCCACGCTTCCCCACGTCGGGGCCATGGTCCCCATCCGATACCTCGCCTCGGCTCCCACGATCAACGGGGACGCCAATGAGAGTATTCTCGGCGTGCTCGTTCTCGGCGTCCTGGGCATCGCTCTGTGCGTCTTCGGGATCAAACCGCCAAGGGCCAAGGCTCCCGAGACGCTGCCGGCCGATGCGCAACCCGATGCCCAGAGTTGAACGCGACCGCAGGGACGGACGCCGGTTGGCGACTTCCCTGCTTGGCGGCCGTTTCCTTGCCGCCGGTGATGTGACCGTATGGAATTGATCGATTTCGGTTTCGACCCATGGTTTGAATCGCACGCGGCGCAGTTAAGCCTGGATGGTTGCAGCTTTGCCCGCGTCTGTGCGGTGGATCGCGGTTCATACCTTATCAGGAACGAATCGAGAGAAGTCCCTGCGGAGTTGTCCGGAAAGCTCTCTCACCAGATCGACAGTCCCGCCGACCTGCCCTGTGTCGGAGACTGGGTGACGGCGCACTTCTGCAACGAGGGCTCCGCCGCGATCATCCGCCGGGTGTTTCCTCGCAAGACGTTCTTACGGCGCAAAACCCCGGGCAAGAACATCCATTTCCAGATGATCGCCGCCAACATCGACGTCGTGTTCATCGTTCAATCGTGCCATTGCGACTTCAATCCAGGCCGGCTGGATCGCTACCTGGTCATGGCCTCGGACGGGCGGGTCGCGCCGATCGTTCTGCTCACGAAGACGGACTTGATCCCCCCCGATGAATTGGATCGGCAGCTTGCGATCGTCCGCTCGGTCACCCAGGCCGGGGCGATGGCGCTCAGCAATCTCACGGGAATCGGATTCGCGGAGTTTCAACAGACGCTCTCGTCGGGAAAGACGTACTGCCTGCTCGGTTCGTCGGGCGTCGGGAAGACAACGCTCATCAACCGTCTCCTCGGTCGGGAAGCGTACCAGACAAGGCCCGTCAGCAGCACAGGAGAAGGCGCCCACACGACCTCGCGCCGACAGCTTGTCGTTCTGAGCCAGGGCGCCATGTTGATCGACACGCCGGGGATGCGCGAGCTGGGAATTGCCGGCGTGGGCGATCGGGTCGACACGGGTTTCGAGGACCTGGTTGCGCTGGCCGCGCAGTGTCGATACTCGGATTGCAGCCACCAGCACGAGCCCGGTTGTGCCGTCAAAGCCGCCGTGGAGAAAGGCGAATTGGACGAAGACCGTTGCGCCAACTACATCAAGCTCAAGAAGGAGTCGGCGTACCGCGAGATGTCCCATCTGGACAAACGAAGGAAAGACAAGAACTTCGGTCGATTCATCAAATCGTCCAAAAAACGGATGAAAGACTGAGAGCGGCACGACGTCGCGCTCCGCTGGCTTCGCGACGTGCTGGAGATCCTCACGAGCCCCAACCTCGGCCTGGCCCTGTGGAACTTCCGCGGCACATTCGGCATCCTCGATTCCGGCCGGACCGACGTCGCGTACGAGGACTTCCACGGCCACAAGCTCGACCGCAAGCTCCTCAGCCTGCTCCAAGAATTCGCCTGAGCGTGGCGCGGCGTTATGGGTGGTTCAGTGGGCGGCTCCGTATCCACAGCCGATTGTTCCGGAAATCCAGCACAATCACCGTGTCGCGGAAGTAGCCTACGCCGAGCGTCAGGTCGTCCGGGCCATGGGGATTGTCATCTCCGGTCACATGAACCATCGCTCGGGTCAGTGTCAAGTCTGCAATGGACAGGGTCTCAAGGATGATCTTTCGGCAAGGGAACAGACCATGGCCCGGCGTGGCCACTTCGTCCCTCTCTTGCCCGAGGATCCGCGCATGGGACAGGATCTCCCCCCTTCTCTTCTCCGTCAGGATCAACCCCGGGCCGGCGCCGGTGTCGAATTTCGTGGTCACGATCCGGCCGTCGATCGGAACGCTCACGAGCAGTCGATCCCTTCCATCCTGGTCGCGGTTGATAGACATCGGATAACAGCGCCAATCGTTCGGCTCCTCAGGCTGGAAGTGACCGGTGGAGAACGCCACTTCCCCGCCGATGCTGTCGATGCGAACGTACCCGAACCGCTTGAGCAGCCCCAGTCCGACGTTGATCTCCCGTTCGATCCAGACGGTTCGACCGAACACGCGATTTTCGAGGTGGCCGAGCCAGCACTCGCAGGCCAGATCTGCAATCGTCACCTCGCCCATCTTCAACTCGGGGAGATGACATACGCCGCCCCGGAAATCGCCCGGGTTTCCGATAGGATACACCCCGAGGCCGGCGTCGAGCACAACGGTGCTCGTGACGGCCGCCACGCCGGGATTGCCCGTGTCGATCAGGACCGGATACGTCTTGCCGCCCGGCAATTCACCCATGACCTTGATAGTCTTGGCCCCTTGCCGCATCCGGGCCCGTCCGCCGCCCGTCACGTGCACGGCCACGTTCTTCCAATTCACGACGGGACGGTCCGACTCACGTTGCACGATCTCGAATAGTTCGGAATTGGGATCCAGCAGGCGAATACCCGGTACGGTCGCCAACGCCGGATCGCGCACGTAAACGGTTCGGACGGTGTGGCGTACGAGTTGGGACGCCACGACAATCGCCAGACAGCACGCGATGAGGCACCACGCCAATCGTCTCAATGTCTCAGGCCGCATGGCATCTGCTCCGACTCTTGGGATGGCTTATGGCTCTTTCGAACCGGCTTGGTATTGAAACACATCCTCCACGCCGACGTCAAACGCTTTCGCGATGCGGAAGGCCAGCGGCAGCGAGGGGGCGTACTTGCCGGCCTCGATGGCGATGATCGTCTGGCGCGTGACGCCGACCTTGTCGGCGAGCTGCTGCTGGGTGATCTCGCCGTGATCGAACCGCAGCCGCCGGATGCGATTGGTGATCTGGTCGTTATTCATCCCTGCCCCCCCGGCCGTACTGCATCAGAATGGCGACCGAGCACGCGACCTTCAGGAACAGTCCCGCGCCGATGGCCATCAGCGGCAAGGCGATCGTCGGCACGGAGTTCCGTGGCCCGACCACGAGGAACGAGAGAAAAGTCACTGCGACAAAGACCCACCAGAATGCGGACCAGGCGGATGAGACCGCTTTCTTGAGAATGAGTTCGTCCCGCTCGTCGGCCACCACCCCGCCGGGGCTCTGCGGCTTCTTGAACAAACGCGGAGTGAACTTCAACAACGCCAGGAGCCCGACGAACCACCACCCGACCGTCGAATAACCCCGTATGTGGATATCCACCGCGATGGCTGCCGAGGTTACGATGACCGTGGCTGCGATGACGATCAAGTTGAACCATGCGATCTTCTGATATCGGTTCATTCTTGTTCTCCTTTGCCTCCGCGGCCGTACTGGACGAACGCCGCCAGATACTCGACCAGCAGGAAGACGGCCACGCCGACGACGAGGACCAGGGGCATCAGGTTCACCGAGACCATGCCCTGCGGTCCGACGAGCCGCCAGGCCGCGAGGCAGGCGATAAGAAAGTACACCCAGAGCACCACGTGTGCTGCTACGACCGAGTTCTTGTGGATCAGCAGGTCCCGTTCGTCCAGTTGGACCTTCCTGGGCTTGCGGATCTTCTGCGTGACAGCCGGAATCAGCCAGAAGAAACTGCCCAGGATAATCGCCAGGCCGAACATGAACACCGGAATGAAGCGCACCCCTTCCGCGTACACCAGCAGCACGGCCACTCCGCCCGGGATCAGGGCGCACAGCGGCATGATGACCATGAGAGCCAGCGAGGTTTCCTGCGATTTATTCATGGCTTGTCTCCTTGTCGGTCCAGCCGTATTGGCTCAGGGTCACGATCGACTGCACGAGCATGACCAACCGGAACAGGCTGTCTTTTGTACTCGATTCATAGACCCGTTCTCCTAGCCGAATGAGCTATGTATGTCATTCACATGATACATAATGTAATGCACACATTACATAATGTCAAGCAAATTTCACCCATTCGATTGTTTTTTTGTGGAGGTTGCGATCAGGATCTGCAGGGCGAAACCATGCAGCTCACCTCAACGTCCTCATGCTTGGGACGGCCGCCGATGGAGGGCTTCTCCTCGACGTCGGACACATCCAAAGGCAGCGTGACGGTCAGCGAACCGGCGTTTTGCCGGTGCACGGTCAGGGAAGTGGACGACTGCCGGCGGGCCCGGAACAGGCCCAGCTCGAAATCGAGCAGATTCGCCACCGGCGTGGAGCCGACCGCCGAGATCACGTCCTTTTCTTTCAGGCCGGCCTTGCCGGCGACGCCGCCGTCTTTGACGGACTGCACGAACACGCCCTCGCGCAGGTCCACGCCCCGGTTGAGGGCCAGGGCCGGACTGAGGCGGTCCAGTTCGATTCCGAGCACAGGCGTCTTGAATTCCGCGGCCAGACGTCTGACGTCCGTCCCAAGCACGCGGCCGGCGATCTCGACGAGGTCTTTGCCGTCCACGGTCTTGCGCTCGGCGATCTCGCGGACGATGTAGGGAATCGACTGCTCGCCGTAGGTGTCGGCGATCAATAGGAACAGGCCCAGGGCCGCGTTGTAATACGTGCGTTCCTGCTCCGCCGCCGGCGACTGGGGCCAGGTGAACAGCTTGTCCCCGATCTCCGCCAGCGCCGTGAACGGACTGGCGTGCACGAGCGTCTGACGGTACTGAAGCCGCTGCTCGCTCGGGACCTGCGTCGAGACGATCTCGTACGCCACGTAGCCGGCGTAGTTGGCCAGGCCGTCGCGGAACCAGCGGGTGCAATTGTTGATGTGGACATTCAGGCCCATCCCGCGCCAGGAAATGTCCGGCAGGACCCGCCCGCCGGCCCGGCTCACCAGCGAACTCTCCACGAGCTCGTGAACCACCAGATAAGGGTAGCTGTGGTTCTGAGCGATGATCGCCTCGCAGGATTCGTCGCCGACCTGGACGAACAGGGGCAGGGGGAACTCGTTGGGCTCGACCGCCAGCATGATCGCGAAATTCTGCGGCCGCTGATCGAAACGAAGCAGGTACATCGTGGGCCGGGTCGAGATGGCCACGCCCGTCCGCTCGCTCACCCGGCTTATCAGATCGCTCATCCTCTGGGCAAGGCACTGGGCCTGGGGCTTCAATCCCCGCTGGTACCGAGCGACGACGTCGCCCGAAAGCACGGAGCCTTCGAACTCCACGCTGGTGAGGGTCTCGGTCCTGAGGGTGTACGTGACGCGGCTGCCGTACTGAACCTGCCATTGGTCCTCGGTCGCCCGCTCCAGCACGCTCTCGGTGACCCCTCGATTAATCGTCCGGCATCCGGCCGCCAGGCCAAGCATCGCCATCGTCGCCAACACCAGCATCCGTCGCATGTAATCCGCCCTATCATACCCCAATCGAGACTGCCGCCAAACCTCAGACTACTCCATCCCAACAGGGTCGTAAAGCGAAATCGGGCGGCGACGGGTGGACGCTGGACTCCGCAGGGGGCAGGCCCCCATGCCTGCCCTCCTGCGTTCCCATGCGGTCGTCCCAAATCGAAGAGGGCAACCACGGGGGGTTGCCCTGCCGATGCCCGACACCTGCACGGACATCACGAAGATCCCCGAGTCCGCGATCGTGCAGGCGAAGGCGACACTCCACATCGCCTACGACCACACCTCCCACGGCTCGCAGCTCACCAGCGGCATGACCGGCCTGGTGACATTCGCCAACCGAGGCGGCAAGTGGCTGGCTCTGCCCACGAGCGTCTTCGCCTGGAAGCGCGGCGGTGCGGGCGGCGCTCTCGATCTGCACGACTACGCCATGAGCGGCGACGTCGGGTATTATCCCGACTGGGTCAGCAACACGCGCGCCTATCTGAACAACCCGCAGAACGCGCGCGTGAACGTGATCCTGTGGTCCTGGTGCGGACAGGTCAGCGGCAAGTACGCGAACAACCGCCTGTTCACCGAATACCTCGACCCGATGAGCCAGTTGGAGGAGGACTACCCGCACGTCGCGTTCGTCTACATGACCGGGCACGTCGACCACTCCGACGACGCGAACAACAAGGCCGCCAATCAGGTCATCCGCGACTACTGCAAGGCCAACGGCAAGACGCTCTACGACTTCGCCGCCATCGAGAGCCGCGATCCCGACGGCCTCTACTACCCCTTCCCCAACGACAACTGCGACTATTACGCCTCGCGGACCGGAGCGAAGCTGGGCAACTGGGCGCAGGCCTGGCAGAGCCGTCATACGATCAACGTGGACTGGTACTCCTGCGACTCGGCGCACAGCGAGCCTTTGAACGCCAATCAGAAGGCCTGCGCCGCCTGGTGGCTCTTCGCCAGGCTGGCCGGCTGGTCCGGCCCGCAGACAGGCGACCTCAATGCCGACGGAGTGGTGGACCTGCTGGACCTGGCGATCCTGGGCGGGCATTGGCTCGAAGAACCCTAGGGTTCGGCCCCATCGCGAGCATCCGGTCGATTCATCTGGCGATCCGGAACCGAGAGCAGGAACACGCTGCCCCGTCCGGCGGCGCTGCGGATTCTCACCCGGCCGCCCAGCATCTCCACCCGTTCGCGAATACTCATCAGGCCGAATCCCCCCGCGGCATGAACCGCCTTCACATCGAACCCTCGCCCGCGGTCGGCGATCGTCAGCCAGACGCGATCCCGCATGCACTGCAGGCGAAGGCGGGCCTCGTCCACGCCCGCGTGCTTGACCACGTTGAACAGCATCTCCTGCGCGGCCCGGTAAAGAAAGGCCCGCAAGGGCTCGGACTGCGGCTCGATCCGACCGCGGACCTCGACGTGAACGGTGAGCCCGTGCTTGGCGCGCACCTGTCGGGCCAGCCACTCGAACGTCTCGCCCAGGTCGCTCTGGTAGAGCACCATCGGGCTCAGCTCGTGCGACAGACTGCGGGATTTCGCGATCGCCTCCCGAAGCAGATTGACGATCTGCGACGTCAGGTTCCGCAGCTCCTCGTTGTCCCGAAGGCGCGAGTTCAGGATTCCCAGGTGGAACTTCGCGGCCGCCAGGACCTGCTGGAGGTCGTCGTGGAGAATCTCCGCCAGTCGCCTGCGCTCGCGGTCCTCGGCCTGCGACAGCTCCATCGCGAGCTTCTGGAGTTGACCGGCGCGATGGCGAAGCTCCTGCAGGGCCCCCTGCTGGCTGGTGACGTCTTCGAGACTGAAGACCAGGAACTGCACCTCCCCGGCGTCGTCGAGCAGCGGCGTGAGCTGCCAGTTCCAGTACCGCACGCGCTGGGGCCCGTCCGGATAGGTGAACGGCCTGGCGTGCGACCGGTACGGCCGACGGGTCCGCACGACGTGCAGGAAGAGTTCCCGCATCTCCGTGTCCGGATAGAGCGTGAAATGGTTGCGGCCGACGAAGTATTCCGGCGTCTTTCCGTCGGCTTTCGCATACGCATCATTGACCCGAATGAAGTTGAAGGAACGATCCAGAAACGCCAGAGGCGTGATCGTGTGCTGGAAGAACGCTTCGAACATCTCAGGGCGTCCGCGCAGCTCCCCTTCGACCAGACCCTCGCAGGCCGGCTCGTCCCGCAGGGGATCGATCGTCAGACGCTCGTAGGAACGTCGCGACCTGGATAGGCCGTCGGTTGTCTCGTGACTCGGCTTCCTGACCATGACATGGCTCCCTGCTTCGCGGCTGCGCGGCGCAAATCGTCTCGGCGCCCGCAAGACGCGACGAACCCGTCCCGTTCGGCATCCTCGTCAGGGAAGTGTCGAACACCTCCCTGACACATTCCTCTGCCCTCAGGCGTCCTTCATGGCATCTCTTTGTATAGGATCATCCGGACCGCATGTCAAGCAGATTCCCGTTCGATTCGGCGAGAGTCTTGCCAATCCTCTGCGAGTCGGGTATCCTGACGCTCCATGAGGCCGCGGCGTCACACGGCGGTGAAGTCTGGGACTCTGGTTGAGAGGACTCCCTTGGCCACGACGGTGTTGGAGACGAATCATCTCACGAAAGAATACGGCACACTGGTGGCGCTCGAGGACGTCAACCTGTCGCTGCAACAGGGACACGTCCTGGGCCTGATCGGACCCAACGGGGCCGGCAAAACCACGCTGCTGAGGATCCTGGCCACTCTGGTCCGACCGACCGCCGGCAGCGTGCGGGTCCTGGGCCACGATCTGGCGAGAGAGTATCTGGCGATCCGCGGACACATCGGCTTTCTGCCCGACTTTTTCAACCTCTATGGAGACCTGAGTCTGCGGGAATGCCTGTGGTTCTTCGCGGAGGCCTACGGAGTCCCGCCGGAGCGAATCTCCGGACGCGTGGACGAGGCCCTGGAGTACATCGACCTGCGGGACAAGCAGGACAGTCTCGTGCGGCACCTCTCGCGCGGGATGGTGCAGCGCACCGGCGTGGGCATCCGCATGGTCCACGACCCGGATCTGTATCTCCTGGACGAGCCTGCGTCGGGCCTGGACCCCAAGGCGCGCATCCAGTTGCGCAATGTCATCCGCCGACTGGCCTGTGACGGCAAGACGATCGTCATTTCCTCGCACATCCTCACCGAACTGTCGGGCTTCTGCTCGCACGTGGCGATCATGGACAAGGGCCGGACCCGTCTGTTCGGAGCGGTGGAGGAGATCCAGCGGCGGATCGCCGGGGCGCGACGGGTGGAGATCACCGTACTTTCCGATTGCCCGCAGGCCGCAGAGGTCGCCGGCAACTTCCCGGGCGCCCGCGTCACGACTGTCCACGAGAACACGCTGACGGTGGAATTGTCCGGCGACGCCAGGCAGATGGCCGCATTGAACGCGCACCTGGTGAACGGAGGTATCGAAGTGATCGGGTTCTCCGAACACAAGGCGGACCTGGAAGAGCTGTTCATGAAGGTGTCCTCGGAGGCGGAGTCCCAGCCATGAGCAAACTGATCCTGTCCAATCCTTTGATCCGACGATACCGCCGCAGCTTGCTTCGCCCGAGCAGTCTCTGGATCTACCTGACGATCTACGCATCGGTCGTCCTCCTGGTGGTGTTCCTCAACAGTATCGCCGCAAAGGACGGGATCGCCCCCCAACCGTCCGGCGCGTTCTTCCGAAGCCTGTACGCGCAGTTGCTCTTCATGGAGACGATGATTCTGTGGGTTTGGGCCGCCTACAATTCGGCCACCGCCATCAAGACGGAGGTGGCAAACCGGACGTACGACTTCTTCCGCCTGCTCCCGTTGTCGGCTCTTCAAAAGATCTGCGGAATCCTGATCGGCCGCAATCTGCTGACGCTGCTGTTGGCGGCCGCGACCCTCGCGCTCGTTCTCCTGTTCGGCCTCTTCGCACAGATCCCGCTCCTGCTGGAGACGCAAATCGTATTCGTCCTGCTGACGGTCGCTCTGTTCACCAATTCGGTCGTTTTGCTTTCGTCCAACACGACCTCCCGCACGCAGGCGAAGACCAGCACGACCCTGTGGATTCTGGCGGCGGTCCTGGTCGGGCCGATGTTCCTGAGCCCTCTGTTCATGTTGGCCGAAAATGCGGCGAAGATCTCCGAATCCGAGGGCGTGTCCGTTTCTTTCTATGGCATCCATATCCCGATCCTCCTGTTCGTCGGATCGCTCGCTCTGTACTTTGGAGTCTGGAACGTCCTGGGGATCATCCGCAAGCTCACGTTCGAAGGCGAGCCGTTGTTCAGCCGCAAGGCGGCCCTGCTCTTTCTGTTTGGTTTCGAGGTCATCGCCCTGGGTCTTCTGCTGCCGCCCATGCTCCAACGCGACGGAGTCATATACCCCTTGTGGTTCCTGATTTCCGTGGTCCCCGCGGTTCTGATCCCGCTGGGATCGATGCGGACATTCGACGATTATCTCGAGCATTGGACTCCGTCGGCGTCCTTTGCCCTGTTCAGGCAGTCGAACCTCACGCTCCACGCGGGCCTGTTCGCGATCTGGATCGTGTTCTCGGTCGTGGCCGCCATGGCCGGCAAGGCCGACGCGATGGACTTCATCTGTCACGTCGCGGGAATCCTCTCCTTCTGTATGGTCCTGCTCCTGCTGTTGGAGTTGTACGTCGTCTATCAACCGGTCTACCCCAAGATCGGCCTGCTCCTCGGCTTTCTCGTGGTCCTGTACCTCGTTTTGCCGTTGATCCTGTCGGCGATCGTGGGCGGTCACGCCGCGTACTACAGCTTCCTCGGCTTCTTCTTCCAGTTGTTCGAACCAACACGCCGCGCGGAACCCGACGTCCGCGTGTTCGTGGTCCTGATGAACGCCCTGCTGTGCATGATCCCAGCCCTGCTGATCAGCAAGCGGTACGCGAGCATCCCTCTTCTCAGAAGGACCATGGCGGCCGATCCACCGACGGCGGTCCTTCATCAGGCGAGCTAAGGCTCTGCCGAGGCGGACGTTCTGCACCTGACATTTTCCAGGGTGATCCGCTTGACGAATCGCGTCACGGCGGTACAATCTCATCCGTGTGAAGACGGCGTCACAAACGAGGATGAGCGAACGCCCTGTCTGTGTCGGGGCAGCACGCATTGAACTCCCAAGGGACGCTGGACACGGGTTGGGCGGATCGGGAGAGCGACCTCGGCGTCTCGCGAGATCTGATTCTCCACGACATCCGACAGAACCGGCAGATTGCGTGTTCGTGGGGTCGCGCGGAGCGCCCCCTGGTTGGATCGCTGTCGCGGAGATGGCGGCTAGTGGAAACCCATCAAAAGGAGAAATCATGAGAACAAGTAGCGTTGTCCTGACATTGCCCGCATTGTGCCTGTTGGTCTGCCTCCCCGCCGCGGTGCAGGGCCGGGGACTGCTGGGAGAACGGTATGTGGACGTTCTCTTCGGCAGAACGATGGTCAACGATCCCGCCATTGAACCGATTGACGACACGATCTCCATCCTCGGCGCCGATCTGAACTGGCCCATCAGTGAGAGACTTGACCTGCACGCCGAGATCTCTCGCGAAGAACTGAACGGATCGGACTGGTTTGACGTCGATATCAAGGCGACCACGGTGCTGGGCGGAGTCACATACCATTTTCGTCCCGACCAGAAGACCAATCCGTTCATTCTCGGACGCATGGGCGTCACACACAGCGAGATCGGGCGGAGTAATTGGTCTATGGAAGGCGACTCATCCGAAACCGGCGTGGCGATCGCTCTGGGAGGAGGCGTGGAGTTCGGCGCCTCCGAGGATTTCTCGGTACGTCCTTCGCTCACGTATCAGCGAGTCGACCTGGACATCGGGAACGCCGACGACATTGTGCTCGGCGCCGATGCGAACTACTGGCTCACCAGACACGTCTTCGCCCTCGGCGGTCTGGGCATCGCCCTGGAGCATCGGGACATCACGTTCTTTGTGGGTTTGGGCGTGGGCTTCTGAAAGAGAAGCTCCCTGAACGCCGCAGACATCAGACACGATGGTCGCGTCTCTGGAACCGACCCCATCCTGGCGGCTCGATCGTCGCGAGAATGAAGCCTCTTCATCGAAGCGGACGTCCTGCACGTGCGGGCCGACGCGGACCTGCGGCGACTGTTTCGTCAGGGTCGAGCCCAGGATCGAGACGTTTTCGAATGTCACGTCCCGCACGTTGTGCTCCGCGTCGGCGCCTTGCATCTGGACGAGATACTCGCCGCGCGAGCCGTCGGGCTCGATGCTGATCTTGCATGGCCGATCCATCGCCAGATGCAGAGTGGGGTCGTCCACGACGGTCATTCGAACGCCCGCCGACTGCGGACGAATCACCGTCTTGCCCAGCGACCGCTCGGATGTCACGCGGACCACGACCGGGCCGGGCATGTCGAAACTGGCAAAGACGCAGGGGCCGCCGGAGCGGGATACGTCACGACGGCGCCTTGGACGCTGATGCCGCCGCCTGCCCCTCCGCAAACCGTAAAGGCCGCAACCAGGACTTCCCACGCAACGATCTTCACCATGATCCCTGCTCCTATCCGAAGTGCAGTTCGACCACGTCCTTGTCGTGAAGGATGTGAGTGAGGTGGACGCTCTGGCCGTCGTAGACGCCGGTCCCCCAGATGCGGGCGCTCTTGAGCTTCTCCGCCAGCTCGCGATGGATCACGCGGGCCAGGTCCTGGACCGTCGAGCCGGCCGGAACCGTGAACGGGTCCTCCATGTCCGCCGGCTTGCCGGGCGGTTTCGCGTAGACCCGCAGGATATTGAGCCGGCGGAACAGCATCTCGCCCAGCTTGTCGTATCCCTCGCCAGTCTCGGTCGAGAGCGTCAGAAACTCCGCCATCTTGTCGCACGAACTCTGGACCAGCTCGAACGCCCCGTCGGGAGCGAGGTCCGCCTTCGTGCACAGGCACACCGCCTTCCTGGCCAGCGCGTTGCCCTGCGCGTCGACGACAGGCGTCTTCTCGTCCTGCACGAGCTTTCGCGATTCGAGATACTCCATCAGGACCAGGATCTGCTCCTCGACGTCCTGCGACAGGTCGATCACCAGCGCGATCAGGTCGCCGTTGCGATAGGTGCCCACCTGGCCAGGGGCGCTGTAGTCGGCCGTGATCGGCGGCATGTCCACAAGCTGGATCTGCACGTCCTCGAACCGGAGCATGCCGGGCACCGGGACCTGGGTCGCGAACGGGAAATCGGCGACGGTGACCTTGGCCTTGGTCGTGGTCGCCAGGATGCTGCTCTTGCCGGTGTTGGGCATGCCCAGCAGGACCACCTGTCCGGCCCCCGACCGCGGGACATGGAAGATGTCGACGTGGCCGCCGCTGCCCTTTTTCTGCTGGGTGGCCGCCTCCTTGAGCTTGCTGAGCTTGCGCTTGAGATCCGCCTGGAGGCCCTCGGTCCCCTTGTGCTTGGGGACGGTCGCGATCATCTCCTCCAACGCCGCGATCTTCTCCTCGTTGGTCGTCGCGTTGCGGAATCGTTCGTCCGCGTCTCGATAAGCTGGTGTCAAATTGGCTGCCATAAACCAAGAAAGTAAGGAGTAAAGGGCAAAAAGTCAAACGTATCGCTCATCCGGCCCTCCCGGAATTGGGTTCGTTTCGCACGAAGGCTTCGCGAGTTCCAAGTGTGAAGTCAGAACGGCTTGCTTCGACTCCGGGTGGCATCGACAAACTGGTTTGTCGATGGTCTTGCTCCTGCGAGGGAGCCATCGACAAGCTGCGAAGACTCCGCTTGTCGCTGCCACCCGGACAGAAACCCGTGGAATCTGCGTCAAACGAAGCCAATTCCGCCTCTGCCACGGCCTCCCGATCCGCTGCGAGGCCGCTCTGCGAATCCGAGACGGAGATGGGAGTTTGGGCCACAGAGCCCACAGAGGACACAGAGCCAGAAGGGCAAGAACCGGGTGAACCTTCGAGAGGCTCGCAAGTCGCGGTGTTCTCCCTCTCCTGCCTTGGTCTTTCTCTGTGTCCCTCTGTGACCTCTGTGGCAACCTTCCTTAGCTCTCCGCCATGTTGTCGTTCCGAATGCAAAACTCCCTCCGGCTCGCTCGCCGCTACACGGGTCTCCCGCTCGCGGCGCAGCTCGCGTATCGTTCGGTACAGGCTGCTCTCGATCCGCCGTTCGTACATCAGCATCCGGTCCAGCACCCTGGCCCCGGCGAAGTCCTCCACGACCTTCTGGGCCAACGCCGTGCTCTCGTCGAGCACGCCGCAGGCGGCTCGGTCCCGCTCGCTGCCTTTGAGTTGCTTCCACTCCTGGAGCCGGGCCTCCAACAACTCCGTCGGCTCGCCCTCGTCCAGGGCCGCGAAGGCGACATTTTGGAGCCGTTCGGCCCGCCGCAGCCGCCACGATAGCCCGACCACCCGCTCGGCCAGCATCGCCTCCACCGGCCCAACGGGGGCCAGCGCCTCGATCATCCCCTCCCGATACATCTCGAATTCCGCCGGATCTTCGCCGACAATGACCGCCTCCTTCGCCAGGAGCCCATGCTTGACCGCGTTCTGCGAGGCCCTCTCTTTGCCCTCAGCGGTTCGCGGCCCGGTGGACTTCTGAGCATTCAACCGATTGGCCTGGATCTGAGCAACACTCGCCATGATGAACCCTCCGAATCAACGATCGACAAGTTACGATTCACGATCCGTCGCCGCTCGCGAGGCGACACGCATGGGAATTATATCATAAGCCGCGAGGAATTTCAACACAAATACAACAAACACGCAGATATTTTCTATTCGCCTAACTCCTTGTCCGGCAGAGACTAACGAAACGCCCTGAAAGAATCTCCTGCCACAGAGGGCACAAAGAAAGAGGGGTGGACTTCCTGTAGGGCGTGTTGCCCTCGCGGGTTCTCTGGGCCCGAGAATCCGCACAGACCCACGGGGTGCACCTTCTGGCTTTTTCCTTGTCAACCTGCGCCGGTTCTTTTAGGGTGTCCTCAGCACGGCGACGAGGACGGACGACAAACGAGCTGAGCCCGAGGCAGGCGGTTCGAAGGCGGAAAGGACCGCGCGTACCAGGGCGCTCCTGCCGGCCGCGGATCATCACGCAGGCAGGAGCGTTGCTGATTTCCAGGGTAACAACAGGGTTGTGGTCGGCGAGCGTGCCGATAGAATAGACCTTGCGGCGACAATTGGAGACAGACGTGGGCACAGCAGTTGTCTGGTTGAGCAAGACGCCGTCGATATCCGACGGCAATTCCATCGGTCCCAAAGCCGTCGGCCTTTGTACGTTGCACAGGTTGGGTGCGCGGGTCCCGCCGGGCTTTATCGTGACCACGGCGGCTTTCCGCAACCACCAGGACACCGACGGGCTTGGTACGAGGATTGAATCGCTCCTGAGCAAGTTCGATGCTTCGCCGGCCACAACGCAATCCGTCCTTTCGGAAATCCGGCACCTCATCTTCCAGTCCCCTTGGCCGGAGGATCTGCGTGAACAAGTCGCGGCGGCATACGAGCGGCTGGACGCCACAGCAGTTGCCGTGCGTTCTTCGGCGACCGCGGAGGATCTGCCGGGGCATTCGTTCGCCGGGCAGTATGAAACGATCCTGGGCGTGCGGTCGCTCGAAGGGTGCGTCGAGGCAATCAAGCGATGTTGGGCCTCGCTGTGGACCGAACGGGCCTTCGAGTACCGCAAACGAAACGGCATTGACCACCGCCAGGTCGAGATGGCCGTGATCGTGCAGCGGCAGATCGAGCCGGACGCCGCAGGCGTGGCCTTCACCCTTGATCCGGTCACCGGCAGTCGCAGCCGGATCGTGATCGAGTCGTGCCGGGGTCTGGGTGAGGCGCTGGTCTCGGGCAAGGTCCAGCCCGACCGCATCCTGCTGCGAAAGAAAGACCTCTCGCTGATCCGACAGAGCGTCGCGGCCGATGAGCCCTCGCTCGACCTCAAGTCCGCCCGGAGGCTCGGTCGAGCCGTTCGTCGCATCGAGCAGAAGCTCGGCTCGCCGCAGGATATCGAATGGGCGATCCGCGACGGCGTGTTCTGGTTCCTCCAGGCCCGACCGATCACCGCGATCCCCCAGCCGAAGTCCTGGGCGGACCGTCAGGCCTGGAGCAACGCCAACACGGGCGAGGTCCTGCCCGACGTCACGACGCCCGTCACATGGTCCATGATTGAATCCCTGTTCAGACCGCTCTTTCGCTCGGTCCTCCGCCTGGCGGGCGCGGACGCCGACAGAGCCACGATCGCCGGCCTGGTGGCGGGCCGGGTGTATTTCAACGTCAACGTGGGCGTGGCCATCGGTCGTCCGTTCGGCCGCACTCTCGGAAATACCGGCCGGTCCGACGCAGCCTTCGGCGGCGGACACATGGCGATGTACCATCTCGGGGAGCTCGATCTGCCCGACGAGGACCTGCCGGACCTGGGCTTCCGTTGGCCCCGGTACATTCTCTCCCTGCCGGGAATCGTCTACAGCCTGATCCGCCACTCGCCCAGGCAAGGGGACCGGGCCCGCGCCCGAATCAGGGCGCGCAACGACGAGCTTCTTGCGGTCGACCTGGCGGCCATGGACACGGCGGACCTTGCCCGGCTCGTGACGGCAAGCCTGCGGGAGAACCTCGGCGACCTGGACCTGTTGTATCTGGTCACAAGCGGTCCGGCCCTGCTGCTGTTCGATCTCGCCTGTCGGCGTTGGCTGGGCGATCAGGACCTTACGCTGGGCTTCCGGCTCCTGGCCGCGTACGGCGGCATGGCCGACACCGAGGCGGGTCTGGACCTCTGGCGCCTCGCGGAACTGGCGCATGGCGATACGCAAACGGAAAAACTGCTATTGTCCGGCGATTCATGGGAGCAGGTGCGAGAGAGACTTCGTGGAACCCGGCACGGGCGGCAATTCCTCGTTGCCTGGGAACGGTTCGTGGCCGAGCACGGGCACCACTGCCGGGGCGAACTGGAGTTCTTCAACGCCCGCTGGTCCGAAAGGCCCGACTACGTGCTGGACATGGTGCGGAACTACCTGCGTTCCATCGAGAGCGTGAACCCGCTGGAGAACCGCCGCCGGCTCGCGGCCGAACGCGACGAACTGACCGAGCAGTGTCGCAGCCGCCTGAAGAACCCGATCAAGCGGGCCGTCTTCAACTGGTCGCTGAAGCGGGTCCGCAAGCTGGCTGCCGATCGCGAGAACTGGAAGAATGAAATGGTCCGCCAGTTGGCCGTCCTGCGACGGGCCCTCCTGATCCTGGGCGACAGGCTGCACGAGGGCGGCGTCCTGTCGCTTGCCGAGGACATTTTCTTCCTGGAACTGGCTGAGATCGAAACGCTCGCCCAGGGCCGCGTCGAGTTCGACGTCGCAGCGAGAATCGCCGACCGAAGAGCGGAATACGAGAGGAACAAGGCCTGCACGCCGCCGCCGGTGGTGGTGGGCCGATTCGATCCAGGCAAGCACGCGTTGCCGCAGATCGATGTCGCCGGAGAGTTGAAGGGAATCGCGGTCTCGCCCGGCGTCGCGACGGGCAAGGCCCGCGTCATCCTTCGAACCGACGACCACGCGCACGTCGAGGCCGGCGAGATCCTCGTCGCCCCATTCACCGACCCCGCCTGGACGCCCTATTTCCTCCCGGCCGCCGGCGTCGTCATGGACCAGGGCGGCATCCTCTCGCACGGCGCGATCATCGCTCGCGAGTACGGCATCCCGGCGGTCGTCAACGTCGGGCCCCTTTCCAGAACCATCGAGACCGGCCAACTCCTCCGCGTGGACGGCGACCGCGGCGTAGTCACCCTCCTGGATGAGAAGTAGCCGCGACGCCTCGCCAGGTCGAACAGGCCCCCACGGGCGACTTATTCATCCTGCATTGCTTCTTTTCGCTTGCGCGACCGGCGCAGCGGCTTGACCTTCGAAAGCTCGGCCTCGATTTCCTCGATTGAGGGGAGGCTGGATTTCAGTCTCGCAGGCAACGCACGGGTGAGCCGGTACTCGGAGACGCCGATGGCCTTGCCGATGCCCTTGAGGGCGTACTCGGCCTTAAAGGGGCCCTTCTTCAGATCGACAACGACAAAGCAGCGGAGGCGAAGATGATAGAATAGAACAGCAGATCGAGGTAGAAATCGTCTCCGCCGACACCCAAATGGTATTGCCGGCCGACGAAAGCGAAACCCTGGCCCAACTCCAGCAGGAACTTCTCCACATGGACCAGCAAGCCGGTCTCCAACTCTCGTTCGCGGAAAGGCTCTTCGAGCGTGAGGAAGTCGAAGATGTAGGGGTCCTTGAGGGTCTGGGCGACCAAATCGGATTGAGGCGGGGGAAGCCGGTCTGCGAAGTTGGTGACAGCCCTCCCGGCACGCTCATGGGCACACGCCGTGATCTGGAGCGAGAGGGCATTGCGGCTCCACCCATTCAAGATGGTCTGTTGCATGTACCAGACACGAGTGGGGAGGTGCTTGACCTTCTCCATGAGCAGGATGTGATGGAACCATGGCAATTGTGCAGCACACTGCTGCACCACGGAGAGGGGCGCGACATCGGTCGATTCTGCCGCAGGCGGCGGCGAAATCTCAGACGCGGACGTAACTCCTTGGGCCGGTGGCAATTGTGCAGCAGGCTGCTGCACAATTCGGATGGCGCCATACTCCCGATAGAAACGGATCATGTACTTGAGATTTCGCTCGGAGAAGCCTTTCACCTCCGGCAACTCGTTGCGGAGGTCGCGCGCCAGACGAGGAATTACCCTCCAGTTGCATAAGGCACTCCGTCAAGTCTTGCGAATGTGCAGTTTTCATCGGGAAAGAGGCGTGGATTCGTAACCGAGGAGCCGATTCGTAAATCTCACCACAGGTGAGGTTCAGATTCGGCAAGAGAATCGGGG
>DATIKY010000121.1:0-5278 GCA_035476995.1 Sedimentisphaerales bacterium
ATCGCTCGCGGTCGGCGTCATCGTGGAAGATCGCCCGACGCTCGTTGCCCCGGGCCGTCACGTGATACACGGCCCCTTCGTATTCGATCCGCTGCGCCCTCGCCATGCTCCCATTCTATCCGGGCGTCGTCCGCAACGCAATCCCGTAAAAGCGTAAACGAAGGGCTTCTCTGAAAGGCATTGTCAACCCCGTTTCGCTCGTCTCGCAGCATTTTGTTGGTCAGGTCAGAAGATTCCGAAATCAGTATTCTCTTCGTCGCTTTCCGACACACGAACAATCAGATCCCCGGCATGCTGGAGAGGACCTGGACGGCCCGATCGGTCTTGCCGTCCTGGCGGATGAGCTTCTCGTCGCCGGCGATCTGGTCGTCCAAGGCGTCCAGGACCTCCAGATTCTGGCTCAGCAGGCTCTTGTCCGGTTCGGGCAGGATCGCTTGGTCCATCGCCGTGCGGCCCTTGCGGCCGAACAGATCGCTCACCTGGGGCATCGACAGATCGTGCTGACTGCCGAGAATCTTGTGCACGCGGCACCGCACGGCGGTTCGTGTCCGAACCCAGTAGGATCGCTGGCGGAGCACTTCCTTTCGATGGCGCGTCCGGGCGTCCGGGATGTGACAGGCGGGCACGACGTTCAGTCGCAGCAGCGTCGCCAGGGCGCGGGCGCTGATCTTGTCGGTCTTGATCTCGGCCTCGGCGATCAGTCGCACCTTGTAGGGATTGGCCAGCGTGATCGACGAGACGTTCGCAATCCGCTCGAGGATCTCATAGAGCCAACTCCAGTTGAGGGTCGCCTCATAGACGACGCCAACCGGCTCGGGACACTCCTTGAACAGCTCTCCGAACAGCTCGGGAAAGGCGTGTTCCACGCGTTGCTCCCGGACGATGGAGCCTTGGGCATTCTGGATGCTGACAATCGAGTAGTGCTTGTGGTAGTCAATTCCTGCGTAGTACATGGCAGAACCTCCTTATTCTTGAACCTCGATCGCCGCTATTATAGCGGCGAGGAGGTTCTGCCTTTCATGCTAGCTAACCCTGGGCCCTCCTCTGGCCCCTCCCGAATCCTCCTTGTCATGTCTGGCAAACGGCGATTCCTCGCCCAAAAAGATGCACCACGAAGTCCAGGGGTCCGCCGAGAGAGTTCAGCCTCGGTCAATGTGCCTATTCTCACCCGTCTTCTGCGTGGCCTCTGTCTCTCGGTGGTGAGCGATTTTGCAAGACAGAGCCAATTCGCGGGTGCGAGAATCGACGGCGACCCCTGTTCGGGAAAGGGGTTAGGTGTCGCATCGCCGGTGGGCCGGGGTCGGGGGTTGCCGTTGCGGGGCGGGTCGGCTACACTGTGGGGAGTCGCCGAAGGGCCTTGCGTCAGGATGGTGGCGGGCGGATGCAGGTTGGGGCAGACCCTGGTGTTCGCATCGTGAGTGCGGGCGCCGTTTTCGTGATAAGGCAGGCAGAAGGAGGCAGCACATGAGCAGGATCACGCGTAGGCAGTTCGTCAAAGGCTCAATGGCGGCGGGGCTCGGAATGGCGATGGTCGGGCCCTTGTCGCGGGTGCGGGGGGCAAACGACGAGATCCGGGTCGGCGTCGTCGGGATCAACGGGCGGGGCGGGTCCCACATCAGCGCCTTCGAGGAGATGGAGGGCGTGCGGGTCGCGGCGTTCTGCGACGTCGATCGCAAGGTGCTGGACAGCAAGGCCGCGGCGTTCGAGAAGAAGTATGGGCACAAGGTGGAGACCTGCCTCGATATCCGGAAGATGTTGGAGAACAAGGACCTCGACGCGATCTCCATCGCGACCCCGAACCACTGGCATTCGCTCCAGACGATCTGGGCCTGCCAGGCGGGCAAAGACGTCTATGTCGAGAAGCCGTGCAGTCACAATGTGTTCGAAGGGCGTAAATGCGTCGAGGCGGCTCGCAGGTATAACCGGATCGTCCAGCATGGCACGCAGAGCCGCTCCAGCAAAGGCTGGGCCAGGCAGGTCGCGGCCATCGCCAGCGGCCAGTACGGCAAGCTGCTGGTCTCCAAGGGCGCCGCCTCCAAGAACGGCAAGGGCCGCTGGAGCATCGGCTTCAAGCCCATTCAGGACCCGCCGGAGAACCTGGACTACAACCTCTGGCTCGGCCCCGCCGTCGAACAGCCATATCACGATAATCTGGTTCCATATAATTGGCATTGGTTCTGGAGTTGTGGGAATGGCGAAATCGGCAATCAGGGCGTGCATCAGATGGACATCGCGCGGTGGGCCATCCCCGGGGCGAACCTGCCCAACAGCGTGATCAGCATGGGGGGCCGCTGGGTGGAATCGACGGAAGGGCGACCGCCGTTCACGGATCAGGCCGAGACTCCCAATTGCCAGTTGACCATCATGGATTTCGGCGGGCCGCTGCTGGTGTTCGAGGTCATCGGTCTGGTGGACCGGGCGGGTCTGGACGGCAAGAAGTACCCGAGCAACGTGGGCAACGAGTTCTACCTGGAGGCCGGCGTCATCCGCGGCGGCAAGTTCTATCCCAAGGATTCCGACAAGGCTGAGAACCTGCCGGACATCGACGTCAAGATGGGTCCCGGCGACAACTTCGAGAACTTCATCCACGCCATGCGCAGCCGCAAGATCGAGGACCTCAACGCGGACATCCTCGAAGGTCACCTGTCCTCGGCCTGCTGCCACTTGGGCAACATCTCGTATCGGCTGGGCCAGCAGGTCGCCGGCACGACACGTCCCGATGTTCTCGGCAAGCACGAGGAAATCGGCAAGTCCTGGGACAAGATCGCAGAGACCGTCAAAGGCACGATCGGTCGCGACCTGGCCGGCAACACCTACCAACTCGGGGCGATGCTGACGTTCGCTCCCAAGGCGGAGAAGTTCGTGGGCAACCCCAAGGCCGACGAATTGCTGACCCGGCCCTACCGGACGCCCTTCGTCGTGCCCAAGGACGTCTGACGCGGATCGCATCGCACTCGACTCGAAGGGGCATTTCGCCGATCGCGCGGAGTGCCCCTACGGTTTTTTGCGAGAGGCCTGCGTTCGCAGAACGCGGACCTCAGCCGCAGGCCTTCTGCAGTACGATCCCGGCGACGATCAGGATCACGCCCACGACGGTCGATGCCCGGATCTCCTCGCCGAGGACCAGGCCGATGAGCAACAGCGACAGGAACGGGACCAGGTAGATCAGGTTCACCACGTGAGCGGTGGTCTTGGCGATTCGCAGGGCCTTGAGCCAGACGAGAAACGTGATCCCCATCTCGAACAGGCCGATGTAGACCCCGCCGAGCAGGCCCCGCCAGGGGAAAGGGCCCGCTTTGCCCAATGCCAGCGTCAGGATCAGGATGTAGGCAAAGGCGAATAGGAAGTTCACGAACAGACGCACCGCCTCGTCCCGGCGGTCCTTCGTATTGAGCACCCAGAACAGCGCCCAGACGACGGTACTGCCCAGGGCCAAAGCCACGCCAAGACCGCTGCTGAATCGAAAGGCCAGAATGTCCGCGGGCCGCTCGGGGCGCGTCGCGATGACGATCACGCCGAGCAGGCTGATGAGGATCGCCACGATGCTGACCGGCTTGATTCGCTGGTGCAGGATGGGGATCGACAGCAGCACCAGCGTCAGCGGCCAGACAAAATTGATCGGCTGCGCCTCCTGGGCCGGGAGCAGGGAATAGGCCTTGAAGATGACCAGATAGTACAGGAACGGATTCAAAAGGCCCAGACCCGCCGACCAGAGGTAGTCGCCGGCCGTGAAGGACCGCAGCAACCGCAGTCTGTTCGAGGCGACCAGATAGAACAGGAAGACGGCCGCGGAGGTCCCCGAGGCGATGACCAGCAGCGGCATCACGCCCACATGGCGCAACGAGATCTTGAACGCCGAGGCGGCCGTGGCCCAGAAGACCACCGCCACCAGCGCATACGCATAGGCCAGTCTGTGCTGTCGGTCGCCGATCTGCATGCGGCGGGATTATACCACAGAACCGCCCTCGGTCCCAATCCGGATCGATGGTCCCTTCCCAGGATACTGACCTGGCCACAGACGATACGCAGGTCCTTCACGCGGACACAGACACTCCTTGCCGAGACTCTGGGCGATACTCTCCGCGGCGGCCGTTTGTGAAATGTGTAGGTTTGACACTACTCTTTGGCCGGAGTCCCGCCTTCGGGCTCTTGAAGGACAGCGGCAGGTAGTTGCCCAGTTCGGCGGCTTCTTCCATAGCTCATGCCTCCGCCTCGGCCAGTTCTTCCTCGCCCCAGACGCGGGCCAAGGTGGCCTGGATCTTCTTCTCCATACGCTCGACCAGCTTGCGATTGGAGGCGACCAGCGTCTGCTCGGCTTCGATCTCGGCGACGATGGCACGCTGGATCGCGAGCGGCGGCAGAGGGACTCTCAAGTCGCCGAGAATTGCCTGTGACAGATTCCGAATGTTCGCACCACGCCCAACGGTCTTTATCATCTCGGCGAAGTCCCGTGACTTGAAGAAATGGGCGAAAAACACTGGCAAGGCACGTTCATCGTTGATTCGTCCTCGTATCGTGAATCCCGAGAAGGTGATGCTCTCATCAGTTGGGGGAATGATAAGCGAACGACCGACGAGATCGGGGTTGCGATTGGACCGGACGAACAGGATGTCTCCTGCCTTGAGGAGGTAGTCCTCATTCGGCGGTGCATCCAACTGGATCTCATCAAGCTCGGCTAGGCAAGGATCACATCGGCGTATTCGTTCCACTTGTCCTGCGATGTGAGCGTATCGTACTCGGCAATGTGAGGATCGGTGAAACCGTGCAGGTACATATTGACCAGGGACAGGCGGACCATGTCGGGCGAGATGTCGTAACCCTTGAAGTTGGCGGCCAGCCGCCCGCGCTCGTCGGGGGTGAGTGTGCAGTGGCCGTCCCTGTCGGCGTTGGCATTCAGGATGTGCTTGTAGGAGGAGATCAAGAAGCCCGCCGTGCCGCAGGCCGGGTCGAGAACAACGTCCGTCTTCTTCGGATCGATGACCTCGACGATGAAGTCAATAATATGACGCGGCGTACGGAATTGGCCTGCGTCGCCTTGGCTCCCGAGCACACTGAGCAAGTACTCGAAGGCGTCGCCAAGCCGTTCGCTGTGGTCGCAGCTGAACTCGTCAATCACCTTCAGGAACATCTCAACCCGCATATTTCATCGAGTTTCGGTGTGTTTTGATAGACAAATGGCCTAACTGCCTGTAGTGTAAGGACTTGTAACGATTCCATCACTCAGACAGAAAGGCCATTTCCATGACAGACTGTACCACGGAACCCCTGCTGTTTTCAA
>DATIKY010000122.1:0-46066 GCA_035476995.1 Sedimentisphaerales bacterium
AGGCTTTCGCGAGGCAACCCAGGGAAAACGACCTCCGGCGCCTTCCCCCGGCCGCCGCCGCCGTGATTCTCTAGCTCCCCGCACGCCTCACAGAAAAGCTACACCCACTCTCCAACAACCTGGGTTTTTCAGCCGAATCCACATTTCACAAACGGAGAAGAGCCGCCGAAGAGCGGGGCCAAGCATTGAAATAGGCCCTAACGAGGGTAACATGACGCGGTCTTTGCTTGTTGCCCATGCGGCCGGAGGCGATCTTCCGGATGACACAGCCGGCCGGTTGCTTTCGCTTGACAATTCGATGAATTCCGGGCAGAATGCTTGTCGGAATTGTCGATTGATGAAGGATCTTGGATGATCGAGGCGGGTCTCACACAAAGCCGCAGAGCCGCAAAGGTCGGCATCGAACCCGATCCGTGTGTTCTTTGTGTCTTTGTGCCTTCCTGCGAGTCGATCTTCCGCAACCACGACTCCGCCCGCAGCGGCTATCTCGGGAATAACCAGTTCTCCGAGATGCAGACGACGGTCTCGGGCTCCGGGACGCTGATCTTCTACTGGGAGGTTTCCTCGGAGACCAACTAGGGGGTTGGCAGGGACCTTCCCTCTTGAACGGTCATCGGACGCTTCAGGGATCCCGGCCGCACCTGTGCTACACAGAGATCAAGAGTAACGGGGGGAAGACGGGCTCGTCAGGCTGGAAGAGTCGGGACCTCGGGATCATCCGGACTGTCGAACAGGGCTTTGCCGATATCATGTTGCTGGCCCAAACGGAAGATGCCGGGGTCGTGGGCGGAGCCCCCAGGGATGGTGCTTTCGCCGAGCGAGTTCCATCGGATTGCCTCCACCTGAGCAACCGCTGGGGCCAGGAATCCCGATCGACTCACGCCGCGGACGCAGGTCGCTGTAGTTCAGTTGCTGCAGGACTCGTGAGTTTCCAAGGGCTGTGGGGTCTTCTCGCGGCCCTTTGTGTTTTCGGCCCGCCGAGCGATGCCGACCCACGACCCCAGGCAACCGCGGTGATACGCCCGCGGCCCTGATCGTCCATTTATGGTGCTTGACAGGGGTATTCTGATGGCTTATCCTGATTGTTTTCGCAGGTTTATCAGACGAGGAGTACCAAGCTGTGCCGGAAACCGTAGTAACGCGGTTCGCGCCATCACCAACCGGGTATCTTCACATCGGGGGTGCGAGGACCGCTTTGTTCAATTGGCTGTGGGCCCGGCGGACGGGCGGGAAGTTCCTCCTGCGTATCGAGGATACCGATCTCAAGCGCAACACGCCGACTGCGACCGCGCAGGTGATGGCGGACCTGCGGTGGCTGGGGATCGAGTGGGACGAGGGCCCCGAGGTCGGCGGTCCGAACGGGCCGTACCTGCAGTCGCAGCGACTCGACATCTACAACCGCTACATCCGCCAGTTGCTCGATCAGGGCCGCGCGTACTACTGCTTCGAGACCGGCCAGGAACTCGACGCCCTGCGGGCCGAGGCCGAGAAGCAGAAGAAAGGCTTCGTCTACCGCCGGCCGGAGCAACTACCCACAGACCAGGACGCCGAGAGGGCCCGCGTCGAAGGCCGGGACGTTACCGTTCGCTTCGCCATGCCGCAGACCGGCCCGATCGTCGTCGACGACGTCATCCGCGGCCAAATCTCCTTCGACCCCGCCGAGCTCGGTGACTTCATCATCCAGAAGAGCGACGGCTTTCCGACTTACAATTTTGCGGTCGTGGTCGACGACTATCTCATGGGCATTACGCACGTGCTTCGCGGCCAGGAGCACCTGATGAACACGCCGAGCCAGAAGGCCCTGTGGGAGGCCCTCTTCACGGATCGGCCGGTGCCTCAGTACGCCCACATGTCGGTCACCGTCTCCGACGCCGGCGGCAAACTCTCCAAGCGAGAGCGGCCGCAGACGCTCCGCACCGCCCTCAAGGCCACGGCGAACGTCGACTTCGACCAGCTCGCCCAGGTCGGCGGCATCACGGCCGATGAGGTCCGCTCCTTCCTGGCCGGCGACACCACGCCCGACATGCCCGCGATCGACGCGATCGCCAAGCACCTCGGCGTGCACCTGCCCGAGATCAATATCGTCGACTTCTTCCACAGCGGCTACCTGCCCGAGACGATGGTCAATTTCATGGCCCTGCTCGGCTGGAACCCCGGCGACCAGCGGGAGATCATGGTCCTCGACGAACTGATCCGCTCATTCGACCTGTCGCGCCTCACCAAGAGCAACAGCCTCTTCGACCGCAAGAAGCTCCTGGCCTTCAACACCGAGCACCTGCGACTGACCTCGCCGGAGAAGGTCCTCGCGCACTTCAAGGCCTATCTCCGGCACGTCGAATCCCCGGTCCGCGGCGCCGACGACGCCCTGCTGGCGAGGATCATCAAGCTGTGCGACGGGGCCCGGACGTTCGAGGACATCGAGCGAAAGAGCGTCTTCGTCTTCCTCGACGACGAGCAGATCGCCTTCGACGAGAAGGCGGTCCAGAAGGTGCTCATGAAGGACCGCGCCCTGGAGATCCTCCGCCAGGTCCGCGACGAGTTGGCGGCTCTGCCCGAGCTGACCGAACAGGCGATCGAAGAGATGCTTCGCAAACTGGCGGAGGCCCGGCAGGTCGGCCTGGGCAAAGTGGCCCAGCCGCTCCGCGTCGCCCTGTGCGGCACGACGATCAGCCTGCCGATCTTCGACTCGGTCAACATGCTCGGCCGCGAGCGGACGCTCCGCCGCATCGATCTGACGCTCGAAAGGTTCAAGGCCCATGGATAACCGAAACCGATTACGGGTTCGGACGCCTGCGAGGAACTCAGGGGCTCTGCCCCTGAGACCCCGAGATTTGCCGCTTTGGGCCAATAGCACGATGAAATTCGAAGCACGAAACTCGAAATCCGAAACAGATTCGAAGGACCGAAATCCGAATGACCGAAACGCAGACGCCTGCCGGAGGAGCCGTTTTGAATTTCGTGCTTCGGTCATTCGTGCTGGTTTCGGATTTCGTACTTCGAATTTCGGATTTGCAGGGCTGGACAGTCAACGATAGAGGAGAAAGCAAGATAGTATGTCCCTACTGGTCACAGGCTCCATCGGAATCGACACCATCCGCACGCCGCACGGAGCCAGCGAACGCTGTCTGGGCGGTTCCTCGGTCTATTTCAGCATGGCGGCCAGCCTGTTTGCCCCTGTGCGATTCGTCGGCGTCGTCGGAAGCGACTGCCCGTTCGACCTGCCCGAGGTGTTCCAGGGCCGGGACGTCGATCTGCGGGGCCTGGAGGTCCGCGCCGGGAGCAAGACCTTCGTCTGGCACGGGACCTACCACGAGAACATGAACGACCGCACGACCGACCACGTCGAGCTCAACGTGCTCCAGGAGGCCCCGCCCAAGGTGCCGGCAGTCTTCCGCGACAGCCTGTTCGTGTTCCTGGCCAACACCGCCCCCGCGCTCCAGATCGAGCTGCTGGGCCAGATCGCGGCGCCCGCCTTCGTGGCCGCCGACACGATGGACCTCTGGATCACCGGCGCCCTGCCCGACCTCAAGGCGCTGCTTCGGAAGATCCACGGCCTGATCGTCAACGACGAGGAGGCCCGGCTCCTGGCCGGCCGGCGCAATCTGATCGAGGCCGCCTGCGCCATCCTGGCGATGGGACCGCGAATCGTCATCGTCAAGAAAGGCGAAGCCGGTTCGCTGATGTGCCTGGCCGACGGGAGCAAGTTCGTCCTGCCGGCCTATCCGGCCACCGAGGTCCGCGACCCGACCGGGGCGGGCGACAGCTTCGCCGGCGGGTTCATGGGTTACCTGGCCCAGGCCAAGACGACGGATTTCGCGACGCTCAAGACTGCCGTCGCCTGCGGCACGGTCGTCGCGTCGTTCACGATCGCGGACTTCTCCTTGGCGGGACTTGCCGCCGCGACGCGAAAGGACGTCGACGCCCGGCTGAACCTGCTGCGGGACTGCACGCGGTTCTGATCGGCACGAATGGGAAACGGTCTTGGAGCGCCGTAGGGTAGGGCCTCAAAGAATTCGCGAGTTTGACGTTGACAGCCTCGCCCAGGGCCGGTACATTGCGAGAACAATGGATATTTGACCATGCGTTGCTTCGTTGCCATCGACATTCCGAATGAGATCCGGGCCGAGCTGGCGGACCTGCAGAAGGACCTGGCCGGCCGGGTGGACATCCATCGCGGGGACGCCAAGTGGGTCGGGCCCGAGGGGATGCACCTGACGCTCAAGTTCCTGGGCGAGGTCCCGGACAACCACATCGTCGAGGTCTGCAACATCGTCCGCGACGTGGCGGCCCGTCACGAGCCGTTCGACTTGCCCATCGGCCAGGTCGGCTCCTTCGGCGGCCCCAGCGCCCGCGTCCTGTGGGTCGGGGCGGGGCTGGATTGTCCCGAGCTGCTGGCGTTGCAGGAGGACCTGGAGAACGAATTCGATCTGGCCGGCTGGCCCAAAGAAGGCCGCCAGTTCTCGGGCCACCTGACGCTGTGTCGGATTCGCAACGTCAAGGCGGGGGAAAAGCTCGGCCGGGCGGCCGGCGAGTATGGCGACTACGACCTGGGCGTCGTCCGAACGATCGAGGTCTGCGTTTATGAGAGTCAGTTGCGGCCGGAGGGACCGATCTACACCCGAATGGGCCGCTTTGCGTTACAGGATAAGTAAAAGAAGGCGAGACTTGTTGGAGGTAATCCATGGCTAAGTCGAAAAAGGCAGCACCCACCACCTCGGCACCGGACAGCGCCGGCGACGGCAAGCAGGCCGCTTTGCAGCGAGTGATCGCGCAGATCGAGAAACAGTACGGCCAGGGCGCGATCATGCAGATGGACGAGCAGTCCTATGCCAGGATCGAGGGCATCAGCACCGGGGCCCTGTCCCTGGACATCGCCCTGGGCGGCGCGGGCATCCCGCGAGGCCGCATCACGGAGCTGTTCGGACCCGAGTCCTCGGGCAAGACCACCCTGGCGCTGCATGTGATCGCCAGCGCCCAGAAGGCCGGCGGCGTGGCCGCCTTCATCGACGCCGAGCACGCCCTGGACACCACGTGGGCCAAGCGCCTGGGCGTGGACGTCAGCAGCCTGCTGGTCAGCCAGCCCGACACGGGCGAGCAGGCCCTCGAGATCGCCGAGATGCTCGTGGCCTCGAACTCCGTGGACGTGATCGTCATCGACTCGGTGGCCGCGCTGACGCCCAAGGCTGAGCTCGAAGGCGATATGGGCGACAGCCACATGGGCCTGCAGGCCCGCCTGATGAGCCAGGCAATGCGAAAGCTCACCGGCATCATCTACAAGAGCAGATGCGCCCTGGTCTTCATCAACCAGATCCGCATGAAGATCGGCGTGATGTTCGGCAACCCCGAGACCACCACCGGCGGCAAGGCCCTGAAGTTCTACTGCTCCGTCCGCGTGGACCTGCGCAGGCTCAGCACGATCACGGACAACACCGGCGCGATCGGCTCGCGGGTCCGAGGCCGGGTCGTGAAGAACAAGATCGCCCCGCCCTTCCGCGAGACCGAGTTCGACATCATGTTCGACAGCGGGATCAGCTACGAAGGCGACCTGCTGGACCTGGCGATCGGCGCGGACATCGTCCAGAAGAGCGGCGCCTGGATCAACTACGGCAGCGTCCGCCTGGGCCAGGGCCGCGAGAACGCCAAGAAGTACCTGATCGACTATCCCGAGGTCCGCAAGGAGATCCGCGACAAAGTCATCGAAGCCAAGGGTCTCGTCCCGGCGGCGAAGCCGTCGGCGCAAGAGACCGACGACGCCGAAGACTGATCCCGCGGGGACATCCGCCAGATGGGGTGAAGAACGATGAGTGAATTGGGGAAACCCTCGCGAAGAGATTTCCTGTGGATGCTGCCATCCACCGGTTTGATCGTCAACGCCCCGGCTTGGGCCCAAGGCCCGGCCGGGACGGACCGCGCCGGCGCGCGATGGTGGAAGGGCAACCTGCACACCCACACCTTCTGGAGCGACGGCGACGATTTCCCCGAGATGGTCGTGCAGTGGTACAAAGACCACGGCTACCACTTCCTGTCGCTCTCCGATCACAACCGCCTCTCGATCGGCCAACGCTGGATGGCGGTCACGGACAGGCAACAGACGGCGTTTGAGAAGTATCTCCATCGCTTCTCCGATCGCTGGGTCGAGACCCGCAAGGACCAGAAGGGCCAGACCGAGGTCCGGCTCAAGCCCCTGTCCGAACTCCGCTGCCTGTTCGAGCAGCCCGAGCTGTTCCTGCTGATCCAGGCCGAGGAGATCACCGACAGGCCCCACCTCAACGCGATCAACCTGCTGGACTTGATCCCGCCCCAGGGCGGGTCCACTATGGCCGAGATCCTGCAGAACAACGTCAACGCGGTCCTCAAGCAGCAACAAGAGACCGGTCAGCCGATGCTGGTCACGATCAATCACCCCAACTTCCAGTGGGCGTTGACCGCCGAGGATATGGCGCCGATCCAGGGCGGGCGGTTCTTCGAGGTCTACAACGCCCATGGCTCGGTCAACAACGAAGGCGACGAACTGCGGGCGAGCACCGAACGGATGTGGGATATCGTGCTGGCCACGCGTCTGTCGGGCCCTTCGCCCGAGATCCTGTACGGCGTCGCCACGGACGACGCGCACAACTATCACAAGTTCGAGCCCCGCGCCGCCAATCCCGGCCAAGCCTGGATCATGGTCCGAGCCGACCGCCTGACGCCGGAATCCCTGATCCGGGCGATGCATGCGGGCGATTTCTACGCCTCGACGGGTGTAACGCTCAAGGACGTCGCGTTCCAGGACGGAACTCTGACGGTTCAGGTCGCTCCCGAGCCGGGCGCATCGTATAGAATCCAGTTCATCGGCACCCGGCGGGGCTACGATCCGACCAGCCGGGAGGTTGTTAATGCCGAGGGCAAAACCGTCCGAACAACACGTAGCTACAGCCCCGAGATCGGGGCCGTGCTGGCGGAAGTCCAGGGCGCGACCGGCAGTTACACGCTCCAGGGCGACGAACTGTACGTGCGGGCCAAGGTGATTTCGTCGCGTAGAAATGAGAAGTCCCACGTGCCGGCCGAGTTCGAGAGTGCGTGGGTACAACCAGTGAAGTGAAGAAAGCACGAAATCCGAATTTCGAAATCCGAAACAAGCACGAATGGCCAAAACCCAAAATTCAAAACGGAGCATCCGACGGGCGGCAGCGTTTCGATCATTTGGGTTTGGGTCCTTTGGATTTGTTTCGGATTTCGTGCTTCGGATTTCGAACTTGTCAGTCTCTGCATGAGTTTCGTTGAAAAAGAGGTATAGTCCTGTGTTGACCGCTCGCGAAATCCGAAAGAGTTTCATCGACTTCTTCCTGAGCAAGAAGCACACCTTCGTGCCCAGCTCCCCCATCGTGCCGCACGGCGACGAGACGCTGCTGTTCGCCAACGCGGGCATGAACCAGTTCAAAGACATTTTTCTCGGACTGCGGACCCCGGACTGCCCCAGCGCGGTCAACAGCCAGAAGTGCCTCCGCGTCAGCGGCAAGCACAACGACCTCGAAGAGGTCGGCATGGACACCTACCACCATACCTTCTTCGAAATGCTCGGCAACTGGTCCTTCAACGACTACTTCAAGGCCGAGGCGATCGCCTGGGCCTGGGAGCTGATGACCAAGGTCTGGGGCGTCAACCCCGACCAACTCTACGCCAGCGTCTTTGCAGGCGATGAAAAAGACGGCATCCCGCGCGACGACGAAGCCGCCCAACTCTGGACGAGACTGACGCCCATTCCGCCCGAGCGTGTCATGGCCTTCGGCAAGAAAGAGAACTTCTGGGAGATGGGCGAGACCGGGCCCTGCGGGCCTTGCAGCGAGATCCATATCGACCTCGGACCCGACCGCTGCGACAAGAAAGGCGTGCCAGGCCACAAGTGCCGCGTCAATGGCGACTGCGCCCGTTTTATCGAACTGTGGAACCTCGTGTTCATCCAGTACAACCGCCAGACCTCGGGCAACCTCGTCCCGCTGTCGGCCAAGTACATCGACACCGGCGCCGGGCTCGAGCGCGTCGTCCGCGTGCTCCAGGACAAGGGGAGCAACTACGACACGGACCTGTTCATGCCGATCATCGAGGCGACCGCGAAGATGAGCGGCCACAAGTACACCTCCGTGCTCGGCAACAAGACCGATAACGCGTTCCGCGTCATCGCGGACCACAGCCGCACGCTGGTCTTCGCCATCACCGACGGCGCGACGCCCTCCAACGAGGGCCGAGGCTACGTGATCCGGCGTATCCTCCGCCGGGCGGCCCGCTATGGGCGCGAGCTCGACCTGCGCGAGCCATTCCTTTATAAGCTCGTGCCGGTCGTCGTCGAGTGTCTGGGCGAGGCCTTCCCCGAGATTCGCGCGCGGGCCGAGTATGTCACGACAGTAATCCAGGCGGAAGAGACCGGTTTCGGACGAACCCTCGACCGCGGCCTGGAGATCTTCAACGCCGCAGCCGCCCGGGCAGCCGGCACGAAGGACAAGACCCTCACCGGCGACGATGCCTTCCAGCTCTACGACACGTTCGGATTCCCGCCGGACCTGACGGGACTGCTGGCCCGCGAGAAGGGCCTGAGCGTCGACATCGACCGCTTCAACGAGTTGATGAAAGAGCAGAAAGAGCGGGCCCGCGCCGCACAGAAGACCGATTCCCTGCTGGCGGGACTGGCCGACAGCGACCTGCCGACGACGGAAGACCTCAACAAATATCGGACCGACCGCTGCGACGCCAGTATCCTCGGCTGGATCGATTCGAGCGGCTTCAAGAAAGAAGGGATACTTCCGACAAACGCGGAGATCGGCCTCGTGCTGGACCGGACCTGCTTCTACGCCGAGGCGGGCGGCCAGGTCGGCGACACCGGCGTCGTCAGCGCCGACGGCGGCCGGTTCGTCGTGGAATCGACGATGAAGCTCGGCAATGCCGTGATCCATCGCGGCCAAGTCGCCGAGGGATCGCTTCGCGTCGGACAGAGCGTCACGGCTGCCGTCAGTCCTGACCGCAACGCCACCAAGAAGAACCACACTGCGACGCACCTGCTCCAGTGGGCGCTCCAGCATGTGCTCGGTAAATCCGTCGCCCAGCAGGGCAGCTACGTCGGACCCGATTACCTGCGGTTCGACTTCACGTACCCCAAGGCCCCGACCACCGAGGAACTGGCCAGGATCCAGCAGTTGGTCCGCGACAAGATCGCGGAGGACCTGCCGGTCGCGTGGACGGTCCTGCCCCGCGAGCAGGCTGAGAAACTCGGCGCGATGGCCCTGTTCGGCGAGAAGTACGGCTCCGAGGTCCGCGTCGTCTGCGTCGGCGCGGCGGACGAAGACCATATCGGCGAGGCGTTCAGCCGGGAGTTCTGCGGCGGCACACACGTGGACCGGCTCGGCGTCATCGGCGGCATCAAGATCCTCAAGGAAGAGAGCGTCTCGGCAGGCGTGCGTCGCATCACCGCGCTGACCGGCCAGGCGCTGACCGCGCATCTCGAAAAAGCAGGCGACATCGTCGAGCAGCTCACGAGCCTGCTCCAGATCCCTGCGGACAAGCTGACCGAACGGATCGGGCAGATCGTCGAGGACAATAAGAAGCTCGTCAAGCAGCTCAAGACCGCGTCGAAGGCGGGCGGACCCGACACGATGGCCGAGGCCAAGGCCCTCCTGGAGGCCGGCCGGAAGATCGGCGAGACCGCGGTCGTCGTCGGGCGGCTCGCGACCACGTCAGTCGATCGAGCCCGCGAGGCCATCGACATGCTGAAGAAAAAGGCCAAGTCCGCGGTGGTCGTGCTGGCCTACGAGGAAGAGGGCAAGGTCATGCTCCTGGCGGGCGTTACCGACGACCTGATCAAGAAGATCAAGGCCGGCGACATCGTCAAGCAGATCGCCCCCATCGTCGACGGCGGCGGCGGCGGCAAGCCCCAACTGGCCCAGGCCGGCGGCAAGAACCCCGCCAGAATCGACGAAGCCCTGAGCAAGGCTGGCGAGATGATCGCGGCCGCCCTGGCGTGAAGGCCCCGGACAAGAGCAGAATTTGACGGCAGGACTCCAAAAGATCAAAAGGACTGCGTCCTTCATGCGTCTATCCTTATGCGATGGATGGGCGGCTCGGGTCGTCGATACTGCCTGTGGGTCTGTGTTTGTGCGGTGGCTTCGTGATTCAGTTCGGGTGTGGACAATGCGGGGCGAAACTTCGAGTGCCCGAGACGCATGCGGGCAAGAAGGCCCATTGTCCGCGATGCAAAGGCGCGTTGCGAGTCCCGCAAGCGCCGACATTCGCGACGGGCGAATCTCGCACGGGCAAGACCGAAAAGACCGCGCCGCAGAACCCGCCGGATACGCCATTGCCGGAGCCCTCGCGCACCTCCGAGCCGGCCGCGACTTGCGAGGATGACGCCCCACGGTCCCCTTTCCGGGTCTTGCTCTATCCCTTCAGCGTCTCAGGGGGCATCCACATCCTGATCTTCTCGCTCCTGCCGCCCTTGTGGGCTCAGGCAACGACTTTTCGGTTCTGGGAGTCGCCGGGGATCGGTCCGCTGTTCTGCCTGGTTCTTGGGACCCTGTACTTCATCCACTACGCGGCCGCGTGTCTGAGCGACAGCGCCGCCGGAGGAATCCGCGCCGCCGATGTCAACAGCGCCTCGACGCCGCTCTCGATAGACGCCCTGATCTCCACCGGTCAGACGATTCTCCCGGTCGTCGCCCTGGTCTGGGGCCCGGCGTTTGGCTACTACCTGGCGAGGGAGCAGATCGACTGGATCCTTCTGACCTGGCTGGCCCTCGCGGCGTTCACGTTTCCGATGATCATCCTGGCCGTCAACGACTTCGATTCAGCCCGTGCGGCCAGTCCCCTGCTGGTCGTGCCGTCCATCGCAAGCGTATTCTGTCCCTACTGCGGCCTGGTGGTCTGCCTGCTGGCGCTCGGAGCGCTCGTCGGACTCCTGCTGTATCTGTCCGTGGGCCTGGCGGGGATCTGGATTCTGCGTCTGCCTGCCTTCTACCTCTTCCTGCTCGGGGTCCACTTCCTGGGCCGGTTCTACCGCCGCCACGAGGAACGCCTCAACTGGGGCGTGTGATCGCTACCCCTGCAGGCGGATGGCCACGCTCTGTGCATGGGCGTCGAGGCCTTCGGTGTTGGCCAGGCGGAGGATGTCGTCGGCCGCCGCGGCGAGCTGCTCGGCCGTGTACTCGATCAGGCTGATCGACTTGACGAAGTCGTTGCTGGTCAAGGCGCTGGAGAACCTGGCCCGGCTGCCGGTCGGCAGCGTGTGGCTGGGACCCGCCCAGTAGTCGCCCACCGCCACCGGCGTGTGCGGGCCGATGAAGATCGCGCCGGCGTTGTTGATCCGCCCCGCGACCTCGCGGCTCTGGGCCCCACACTGAATCTCCAGGTGCTCGGAGGCGAACTCGTCGGCCAGGCGAACAGCCTCGTCGAGGTCCCCCACCACAATCACCCGGCTGAACCGCCTGAGCGACTCGATCGCTTCCGCGGCGCGCGGAAGCGTTTCGAGCTGTTTGCTCAGTTCGTTGAGAATGCCTTCGGCCACGCGCTGCGAGTCGGTGAGCACCACCGCACTGCTGTCGACGCCATGCTCGGCTTGGCTGAGCATGTCCGCGGCGACCCACGCGGGATTCGCCTGCTCGTTGGCGACGATCAGCACCTCGCTGGGCCCAGCGATCGAGTCGATCGCGACGTAGTCCCCCGCCACGTGCCGCTTGGCGGCCTGCACCCACTTGTTGCCCGGCCCGACGATCTTGTCCACCTTGCGGATGGTCTGCGTGCCGTACGCCAGGGCCCCCACGGCCTGCACGCCGCCCAACCGGTAGACCTCGTCGATCCCCAATTCATGACAGACCGCGAGAATCACCGGATGAATGCTCCCCTCGAATCGCGGCGGCGACACCACCACGATCTCCTTCACGCCCGCGACCTGCGCCGGCACGACCGTCATGATTACGGTCGAAGGCAGAGGCGCCGCAGCGCCGGGAACGCAGACGCCGGATCGCCGGATCGGGGTGTATCGAATCCCCGCGCCCTGCGAGAACTCCGAGCGGTCGCCGATGAAGATCCGCTGCTGATAGGCTTTGACGTTCGCGATCGCCTTGCGCAGCGTGGCCAGAAGCTCGCGGTCGATCGAAGCGTGCGCCTTGGCAAGATCCTTGGCCGCAACGCGAAACTCCGCCGGCCGAAGCTCGACCCGGTCGAACTGCTTCGTGTACCTGGCGACCGCTTCATCCCCCTGCTCGGCCACCTCGCTCAGCACGCGGGCCACCGTCCGGCTCTCCTCGCTGTCCGCGCCGGCCAGCCTCGCAAACTGGAGCATGTCGGACCGCAATTTCGCGAACCCCGCCTCGAAACCCGCGTCGCGCGACGACAGCAGGATGTCCTGCAACGATTCGTTCCTCATCTCTCACCTGCCGAAGTTGCCATAGTTGTACACCGGCACCGCCCGCTGGAGCAGCAGATACGGCCTGCCCCCAAACTGCGTGACCAGCCCGGCCACGTTGAAACGGACGGGCTCGATCGAATTACGCTGCACCTGCTGGGCCTGCTCCAGCGCCCCGCACGGCAGCAGTTCGTACCGCTCGTCGCTGATGTTCCAGCCGAGCGCGTACGGAGTGAAGTGGAAGCGTGGAAGCGTGGAAGCGTAGACGCGTGAATCGGGCAACCCTTCCACGCTTCCACGCTTGTTCGCTTCCACCTCCGCCATTTCGATCAGCCCCACCCGATTCACCAGCATGCGTCCCAGATACGCCTGCGGCTGCGCGGTTGTTGGCACATCCGACGGCTTTCGCAGGGGGCCGCGAACGGGTCGGCTGTCCTTGAGCTTCTCCGCGATCTCCCGCGGAATCGCCAACTCGGGATCGGTCGGCAGATCGCCCGCCGCGACCTCGCGATTTCCGCCCGTCGTCTGCGGCTTGGTGTCCTTGAACTTGCTCAGCGGCAGGAAGTACGTCGCCAGCAGGTAATTGGCCCCCTGGTACCGCGTGACCTGGGCCGAGAGCCTGTACGCCGGCGTGACCCGGTCGTTCACATCCGCGATCAACTGCTCCAGAACCTGCGAGGGCAGCAGCACGAATCGCCTGCCCGACGGCACGCGAAACGTGTCGCCCTTGAACTCGGTCGTCAGCTCGAACCACCACGTGTCGTTGGCGTCCGCGCGGAGCAGTTTGCCGTCGATGGAACTGAGTATGGTCGCCTCAGGCAGGGGCCTCAATACGAGCGGCTGCGCGCCGAAGCTGGCAGCGGCCAGCGCCAGGACCAGCATCCCTGCAACGATCCTCGATTCCCTTCTCATAGTCCCAGTCCCTCCCTGATCGATCCGGCCACACCTTCCGGCGTCTCAACGAACGCCACCGCCTTGACGCAGGCGGGATCGTCCTGGGTCATCAGGTCCACCAGCGGCCGCCAGAAGTCGCCCGCCAGCACGATCGGTTTGCCCGCGTCGAGAAATCCTTTGTTCTTCAGCTCCCAGACCATCGCCAGTTCCAGCAGCGTCCCGGTCCCGCCGGGCAGAACGACGTACGCCCGCCCCAGCTTCACCAACGTGCTCAGCCGCTCATCGAGCGAACCGGTCTTCACCTCTCGAGTCACGTACTCGTTGGCGATCTCAGCCATGAGCCTTCCCGCGCGTGTAGCTAAGCAGACCGCCCGCCAGCAGAATGTCCCGATCCCGCGCCGACAGCTCCAGCTTGCCCACGAATTCGAACGAGCCGTCGCTCTTTCGAATCGTCACCTGCTCGCTGTTTCGGATCGCGCCGTGCAGATCGTCGATCCTCAGCTCGTCGCCCGCCTGGAGCCGGTCGTAGTCGGCCGCGTCGGCGAATCGGATCGGCACGATGCAGAAGTTGATCAGGTTGGCACGGTGGATTCGCTCGATGCTCTTGGCGATCACGGCGCGCACGCCCAGATACATCGGGCACAGGGCCGCGTGCTCACGCGAGGAGCCCTGGCCGTAGCTTTCGCCCGCCACGACGATGCCGCCGATGCCCTTGGCCTTGAGGCCCAGCGCCCGCTCGGCAAACGTGGGCTTGCCCGCCTCGTTGAAACAGTTGAACACCACCTTGGCGTACTCGGGCACATTCGAGCGGAGTTTCAGAAACGTGCCGGCGGGCATGATGTGGTCGGTCGTGATCTTGTCGCCGCACTTAAGCAGGACCTGGCCTGCGAGATCGGCGGGCAATGGCGTCGGCGCTTCGGGCACAACGATCGTGCTGCCCCGAACGACCTGGGCAGTCGCGGCGGCCGCCTCGTCCAGCGGCTTCTCGATCATGCTGTCGTCGATGTCGAACTCCTTGGGCATCTTGATCCTGGGATACTCCACGCCCAGCAGACCCGGCAGATCGCGGGGATCGGTGATCTTGCCGGTCAACACCGAGGCCACCGCGGTCTCGGGACTCACGAGGTACACCAGGTCGCCCTTGGTCCCGCTGCGACCGGCGAAGTTGCGGTTGAACGTCCGCAGGCTCACGGTCCCGTCGGCGGGCGAGAAGCCCTGCCCGATGCACGGACCGCAGGCCGATTCGAGAATGCGCGCCCCCGCCGCGATCAGGTCCGCCATCGCACCGTTGTCGGCCAGCATGTTGAGGACCTCGCGACTGCCCGGCGCGACCGCGAACTCGACCATCGGGTCGATCCGACGGCCTTTGAGGACCCTGGCGGTCATCATCATGTCCGCGAAGCTGGAATTCGTGCAGCTTCCGATCGCGATCTGGCCGACCGGCTTGCCTTCGATCTCGCGGATCGTCTTGATACTGTCCGGCGACGAGGGACAGGCGGCCATCGGCTCCAGGGCCGAAAGGTCGATCTCGATCACGCGATCGTAGACCGCGCCCTTGTCCGCCGCGAGCGGCTGATAGTCGCCCTCGCGTTTCTGGGCGGCCAGGAACCTGCGGGTCTGCTCGTCGCTGGGGAAGATGCTCGTCGTCACACCCAGTTCCGCGCCCATGTTCGTGATGGTCGACCGCTGCGGGACGGTGAGGTTCTTGACGCCGGGGCCGAAGTACTCGACCGTCCAGCCGACGTTGCCCTTGGTGGTCAGCACGCTCAGGAGCTTCAAGATCACGTCCTTGGCGGCCACCCAGTCGTTGAGCTTGCCGGTGAGTTTGACGCCGACCACCTTGGGGCATTGCAGGTGGAATGGCCCGCCGCCCATGGCGACCGCGACGTCCAGACCGCCTGCCCCGATGGCCAGCATGCCCAGGCCGCCTCCGGTCGGGGTGTGCGAGTCGCTGCCCAGAAGCGTCCCGCCGGGCTTGCCGAACCGCTCCAGGTGGACCTGATGGCAGATGCCGTTGCCGGCGCGGGAATGGTAGACGCCGCTCTTGGCTGCGACGGTCTGGAGGTACAGGTGGTCGTTGTGGTTCTCGGGCCCGAAGCCCGCCATGTTGTGATCGACGTACGAGACGGACAGGTCGGTCCGCACGCGAGGAACGCCCATCGACTCGAAGAGCAGGAACGCGGTCGTGCCGGTGGCGTCCTGCGTCAAGGTCTGGTCGATCCGGATGGCGATCTCCTCACCCGCGATGAGCCGGCCTTCGACCAGATGCGCTTGCAGAATCTTGTAGACAAGGGTCATGCCCATTTGCAGTTTCTCCTGTAGGACTCGAAGCCGACACTGTACCAGAAATCGCGTCACAACACAAATGGGCTGAATCCGTTTTCGCCCGCCTGGCAAGGCAAGCCCCTGATGTCGTCCTGAGCGAAGCGAAGGACCTGGGCTTCGTTCGCAAACAAACTCCAGATGCATCCCATGCCAGATGCTTCGCTTCGCTCAGCATGAGAGATCCGTACGTTTTGGACGAGACGGACGAAGCTCGCACAAAACCCGGCGAATCTGGTATAATGCAGGGATGAAAGGCATTGAAATGCTGTTGATCGATCCCAATGACAGGCCGCAGTTGAAGGCCCTGGAGGAGCGATTCGCGCCAGGGGCCGGGTTCCTCCATCGGCCCGGCGGCAGTCCGCGTCCGGACACGACCGCCTGGGCGGTCCTTGCCCTTCGAGCCGCCGGCAGCGGAAGCCCTGCAATCGAAGAGGCAAGGCAATGGCTCGTCGCGAGGCAGGACCCGGACGGGCGAATCTGCGTCGGCTCGCAGCACCCGGCGGCCTATTGGCCCACCCCTCTGGCGGTCCTGGCCTGGCAAGGCGCCCCGGCCTACGACGGGCCGCGGGAAAAGGCCATTCAATTCCTACTGAGTTTTGCGGAGATCGGCATCCCGGAGGCGGTAGGGCCTGAAGGAGGCCACGACGTGACGATCCGGGGCTGGCCGTGGATCGCAGGGGCGCATCCGTGGGTCGAGCCGACGTCATACACCACCCTGGCCCTGCGAGCCTGTGGCTATGCGACGCATTCCCGCATGCAGGACGCGATCCACATGCTCCTGGACCGCCAACTTCCCTCCGGCGGGTGGAACTCCGGCAACACGATCACGTTCGGCCTGGAGATGCGCCCTGCGCCCGAGAGCACCGGCATCGCCCTGCAGGCGCTGGCGGGCCTGACGCCGAAAGAAACCGTCACGCACAGCATCGCGTACATGCACAAGGAACTGGCGTTCGTCCACGCGCCGATGTCGGTGGCCTGGGCGATCCTCGGACTGCACGCCTGGGGGGAGACTGTCGATCGGCCGCAGGAGCGAATCCGCCAGGTGCTCGCCAGGCAGGAGAAGCTCGGGCCCTACGACACGATCTCTCTGAGCCTGCTGCTGCTCGCCTGGCATTGCCGCCAGGGGCTGATTCCGTTCTTCCATCGAGATTCCACACAGGACAAGTCATGAATCACTCGCATCCCGACAACCGGTTCTCAGGCAAGATCACGCGGAGGGCGCTGCTGGTGGACACCGCCGCCGCGGTCGGCATCGTCGCGGCGGGCACGCTGGTCCGCAACGAGATCCGCGAACGGCGGAAGAGAACCGCGGTCTTCATCGCCAAAGCCCCTTCTTACGGCGTGGATCTGTCCTCGATCGTTGAGGCGGGACTTCGCAACCTGGGCATCGGCCCGTCGCAGGTCCGCGGCAAGCGAATCCTCCTGAAGCCCAACTTCGTCGAGACCGTCCGCGGCGCGATCCATATCTGCACGCAGCCCGAGGTCATCTTCGGCGCCGCCGACGCGTTCCGCAAGCTGGGGGCCGCGAGCATCCTCATCGGCGAAGGCTCTGGCCACTGCCTGGACACGATCCGGGTTCTTGACGAGGTCCGCATCTCCGAGGCGCTCGTCGAGCAGAAGACGCCGTTCGTCGATCTGAACAACGACGATCTGATCGTGCGGCCCAACGCGGGCCAACGCAATGGCCTGGCGACCCTGACGCTGCCGGCGGTGGTGGATCAGGTCGACTGGATCGTCTCGATGCCCAAGATGAAGACGCATCACTGGGTCGGTGTGACGCTTTCGATGAAGAACCTGTTCGGCATGATGCCCGGCGCGGTGTACGGCTGGCCCAAGAACGTCCTGCACTGGGCGGGGATCGTGCCCTCGGTCCTGGACATCCATCAGACGGTCGCCCCGCACCTGGCGATCATCGACGGCATCGTCGGCATGGAAGGCGACGGCCCGATCATGGGCACGCCCAAACCCACCGGCGTGATCGTCATGGGGACCAACCTGCCTGCGGTGGACGCGACCGCCGCCAGGGTCATGGGGATCGACCCGTGGAGAGTGCCTTACCTCAGGGGCGCGCACGACCGACTCGGGACCATCGCAGCCGAACAGATCATCCAGCGGGGCGAATCCACCGCCTCGGTTCGCGTCGACTACGGACTCGTCGACTTCATTCCAGCCCAGCAGGGTCTTCGCCTGGCGCGGACGTAGACAATTCGAAGAAGGCGGCCCCACGCCTCCGCACACAGGGCCGCCGACAAATCAAGGGACATTGATCACCCGCACAGGCCCTCATCTCCCGCCGAAAGTGTCCGGGTCGTGCAGGAGCACGGAGTCCTTGCGATTGGCCGGCTGATACCGGGTCGCAGGCGTGCCCGGCGCGGGGACCGTGCCGATGGGCGAACCGCCGCCGGTGGTCGAGTTCGAGATCAGGTAGATGTTGTCGTCTTCAATCGAGCAGTAGGACCTCTTTTCGAAGTCCACGTGCGCGTCGAGGAACAGCACGTTCTGCCCTTCGTTCTGGTGGCCGATCGCGTTGCCCGCCTTGGCCGTCTCAGCGTTGCCGCCGGCGTGACCGGTCAGGTCCGGAATGAACCCGGCGCGATTGCCCGGCGCTGCGGCGGGACTGATGATCCACGGATTCCTGTCGGCCGCCACGGCAAAGCCCGGCTCGCTCGACGTCGTCAGGGCGTAGGCCCCGAACGGGACATGGTACGAGTAGCTGCAGCTCTTGTAGGCGGTGCCGGTGGCGCCCGGGGTGCCGAAGTCCCACAGGTCGATCAGCTCGGTGCCGCCGCTGATGCCGGCGTCGGCCAGCTTGAACTCGGTCGTGCCCGAGTCGCCCTTGCAGACGAACGATTTCGGAGTCACCTCGGCGTATTTGACCAGCAGGTAGAAGCACGAGCTGATCGTCGCCCTGCCGCCGGAGCCGTCGGGGTTTGTGCCGTAGGCCGCCTGGCGGGTGGCGGCCATGTAGCCATTGGGCGCCAGCGCGCCCCAGGTGGCGTTGCGGCCGCCGGCGCGGGGCAGCTCGTCCTCGTAGTCATTGGCATAGATCAGCATGGCCTTGCCAATGCCCGAGAGGTTGGTGCCGCAGGTCAGCCGGAAGGCCAACTGGCGGACTCTCGACAGTGCGGGCATCAGGATGCCCATCAACAGAGCGATGATCGCGATCACGACCAACAGCTCGACCAGTGTGAACCCTTTCCTTCTCATGGTAATCCCCTTTCCTTCATTCGGGACCGGCGCGACCGACCTTCCTGGCGGCGGATGCGGGAAATGGATGAATGAATGCAAACGCGAGAGCCGCTACCGCAGCCACGATCGGTCACGGGCGGCACACCCGCCCGCGAGATTCAGGCTCGACGCAAAGAGGGGTCTCCGTCGCAACGCGCGAATGCGGAACCCTCTTGTCCACCGATCCCATGGTTTCTCTTGTGAACCCAACGGCCGGTCCATGCGCAGAGCCTGACCGATTGCTTCCAAGATCCAATGGGACGCGCATCAGCGTAAAACGGAAGGGCCCGCCCGGGCGTACCGGGACTGATCCCACCGGCGCGTACCAACGGCGCGGCGCCTATGGGCAGACCTGTGCTGATGCACGAATGGCCAAGCGAAAGAGACTTTGAATCCAGGAGGGGAGGGAACAGGCTTGGAGGCAGCGGATCGGAAGATCGAGGAAAGGAAGATATGATGGCTTACGAATGATACTGCCGAAGTCCGCCGCTTGCGTCGCGCGTTCTCTCTTGACCGGGGTTCAGCGTCGCCGTCGCTTCTGTGCCTGGCAGAATTGTCAAAGAACACGCTTGGAGGAGAAGGGCGGCCCCGAGGATGACCACCGGGGCCGCCTTTGAACATCAAAGAACGTGCGACTTAGCTTCTCTGCGCGGGGGCACCGGCTCCGCCGAAGGTGTCCGGATCGTGCAGGAGCACGGAATCCTTGCGGTTGGCGGGCGAATACGTGGTCGCGCTGGCCGGCGTGGGGACGGTGCCGACGGGCGAGCCGCCGCCGGTGGTCGAGTTCGAGATCAGGTAGATGTTGTCGTCTTCGATCGAGCAGTAGGACCTCTTCTCAAAGTCCACGTGTGCGTCGAGGAACAACACGTTCTGACCTTCGAGCTGGTGCGCAAGCGCATTGCCGGCCTTGGCGGTCTCGGCGGTGCCGCCCGAGTACCCGGTCAGGTCCGGCACGAAGCTGGCGCGAGGAGCGGCAGCGGCGGCGGGGCTGGCGAGGAACGGGTTCCTGTCGGCAGCGACCGCGAAGCCCGGCTCGCTCGAAACCGTCAAGGCGTAGGCGCCGAACGGAGCGTGATACGAGTAGCTGACGCTCTTGTAGGCGGTACCGGTGGCGCCCGGGGTACCGAAATCCCACAGGTCGATCAGCTCGGTGCCGCCGGTGATGCCGGCGTCGGCCAGCTTGAACTCGACGGTGCCCGAGTCGCCCTTGCAGACGAAGGACTTCGGAGTCACTTCGGCGTACTTGACCAGCAGGTAGAAGCACGAGCTGATCGAAGCCCTGCCGCCGGAGCCGTCGGCAGCGGTGCCGTACGCGGCCTGACGCGTGGCGGCCATGTAGCCGGTGGCGGGCAGCGCGCCCCAGGTGGCGTTGCGGCCGCCGGCGCGGGGCAGTTCGTCCTCGTAGTCATTGGCGTAGATCAGCATCGCCTTGCCAAGACCCGACAGGTTGGTGCCGCAGGTCATTCTGAAGGCCAACTGGCGCACGCGAGCCAGCGCCGGCATCAGAATGCCCATCAGCAGAGCGATGATCGCGATAACGACCAGCAGCTCGACCAGGGTAAAGCCTTTTCTTTTCATTGGATTCTCCTTTTCACTTCTCTGAGATTCGCAGACCGACCGTTCTCCAACTACGCCACAGTGGCTAAATTAACAAATAACTGCTTGGTGCCGCCTGACCGGCTAATGCTCAATTTGCGCGAATCTCCAGACAAAATAATCTGCCTGAATGCGAGAACGGACCGGCATCATTCAAACAAAGCATTGCTGTTCGCAGAAGTTTTGCTCAAATTGGCCGAGACCTTCAAACTCCTCACGTATCGTAGGTTATGTGTGTCCTACAACTTCGAGGCAGGCAGATCTGGATATGAAGTGCAAAAGTATCGTATGATGACAGACAGAATATAATAGTACAACTTCTGCAGGTCCACCTGTCCTTACTCACAATCTTATCCCATGCGAGAAAGCATGTCAAACTTTTCTTCGCCCGATTCGCTCATTTCCTTGATTTTTTTTCAGTTTGACGTATCATCCGATGCTTTGGGGTTTTGGAGAAAACTATGGCCGACAAGTACGACGTTGACAGTCTCCGCAGGCTGCTGACCGATCACCATCAGGAGCATTTGCTGGCTTTCTGGCCGCAATTGAGCCCGAATCAGCGGGCCGATCTGCTCGCCCAGATCCGCGAACTCGACCTGGACGCGATCGACGAGTGGATCGAGACCCTCGTCAAGGGCCGGCCGCAGCCCCCGATTCAGCACAACTTCGAGCCGGCCAAGTCCTATAGCCTCGCGCCCGCAACCGGCGACCAACGCCGTAAATATGCTCAGGCCATCGAGTTAGGAGAGACCCTGATCTCCCAGGGCAAGGTGGCGGCCCTGACGGTCGCCGGCGGCCAGGGCACCCGCCTGGGCTTCGACGGGCCCAAAGGCAACTTCCCGATCAGCCCGATCAGGAACAAGACGCTCTTTCGGATCTTCGCCGAGACGATCGCCGCCGTATCGCGGCGGTACAAGGCGGTCTGCCCCTGGTACGTCATGACCAGCCCCCTGAACCACCAGCAGACGGTCGACATTTTCAAGGCTGATAATCACTACGGCCTGGACCCGCGCACCGTCTTCATTTTCCAGCAGGGGACGCTGCCGAATTTCGGCTTCGACGGCCGGATCCTCCTGGCAGACAAGGACCAGATCGCCCGTTCCCCCGACGGCCACGGCGGTTGCATCCGGGCGCTGGCCCGCAGCGGGGCTTTGGCCGACATGAAGAGCCACGGCGTCGAGTACCTCACCTACTGGCAGGTGGACAATCCCCTGGTCCGCCTTTTCGATCCTCTGTTCGTCGGGCTCCACGTCCTGGACGGGGCCCAGATGTCCTCCAAGGCGGTCATCAAGAGCGGTCCCAAGGAGAAGGTCGGCAACTTCTGCCTCGTCGACGGCAAGGTCACCGTCATCGAATACAGCGACCTGCCGGACGACTTGGCCGAGAAGCGACAGGCCGACGGCTCGCTGGCCTTCCAGCTCGGCAGCATCGCAATCCACATCATCAACACGGCCTTCGTCGAGCACCTCAACACCAAGGGGCACTCCCTGCCCCTGCACAAGGCGGTCAAGAAGATCCCGCACATCGACCCGCAGGGCCGGCGCGTCGAGCCGAAGGAGCCCAACGGAGTCAAGCTCGAGTCCTTCATCTTCGACGCCCTCCCGGTGGCGGACCGGTCGATCATCCTGGACATCGACCGGACCGAGCAGTTCGCCCCGGTCAAGAACGCCACAGGCGAGGACAGCGCCGACGTCACCCGGCGGATGATGACCGAGCGGGCCGCGGCCTGGCTCGAATCGGCCGGGATCAAGGTCCCCCGCAAGGCGGATGGCTCGCCCGACTGCGTTCTGGAGATCGCCCCGAGCTTCGCCCTGGACAGAGCGGACGTCGCGGCCAAGAAGAGCAAGGTCCCCACGCTCAAGCCGGGCAATACGCTGTACTTGCAGTAGAAAGTGTGAAGTGTGAAGTGTGAAGTCGGAGAAGAACGGAGCCCCGGCCCTGCATTCTTGCTTCAAACTTCAAACTTGACACTTCAAACCTCTTTACTCTTGGCTGCGCCGTGCGTAAGATTGTCCGTGTCAAGCCGGTCGGAGCCGGCCTGTTGAATGCGGCAGAACAATCTCACGAGTACGAGGATTAGGAGTAGCACAATGGCCAAGAAATCCATGCACAGCATATGCCGGTGGACGTTCAACGCCGGCAAAGGCGGCTTCGTCCCCGCCGACATCCGCCCCGACTGGGCCGGCAGCAAGTTCGGCACGCCGGAAATGATCGAGCTGGTCGCCGAGCGCATCCGGCCCCGGATGCCCAAGAACGTCCAGCTCGGCATCGAGCTGCACTACGACGCGGAAGTCAGCGACAGCACCGCCCAGGCCGTGGCCGACGCGCTGGTCAGCAACAAGCTGGCCCTGGCGATGATCACGCCCGGCGCGCACTCGCACTTCGCCTACGGCGGCATCTGCTCGATGGACCGCTCGGAGCGAAAAACAGCGGAAGAACTCGGCGCGCGGACCGTCGATCTGGCTTACGGGACCCTTCGCAAGGCGTGGAACGACGAGAAGCCGCCGGCCTTCGTGATCTGGAACGGCTCCTTCGGCTACGACATCGCGACCATCGCGGTCAAGCAGATGTACCAGAACCTCAAGGAGAGCGTCGCCGGCCTGTGCAAGTATGAAGCCAAGAAGGGCGGCGAGCTTCGCATCGCGTTCGAGCCCAAGCCCAACGAGGGACATCCCGCGATGCTGATCCCGACCGTCGCCAGCGCGATCGTGTTCTGGCGGAAGGTCGCGGAAGAGTTCGGCGTCGACATCGCCAACAAGGGCGTGAACAAGGAATTCGGGCACTCCGAAATGATCGGCCTGGACCACATCTACGACACGGTCGAAGAGATCGACAACGGCATGCTCGTGCACATGCACCTCAACAGCCAGGGCTACAACGACGGCATCATCCTCGGCGGCCCGGGCAAGTTCGACATCGACCACGGCGCTCGCGTCAACGGCATGAACATCGCGCTGGCCGGCCTGATCCAGGGCGCCGGCTACAACCGATGGAAGGGCCACGACATGCAGCCCCGCGCCTACGACAACACCGAGCAGGCCATCGACCGCGTAGTCCGCAGCGTCCTGAGCTGGGAGGCTTGCGAGCAGGCGGCCAGAGACCTCAAGGCCCGCGACCTCCTCAAGGCCCTGGGCGAGCGCAAGACCGCGGTGGCCGAGGACATGATGCGACACGCCGTCGTCGCGGCCCAGAGGTGCTTCGACGAGATGTACGAAGGCTGAGAATGGGACATGGGACCTATGGGACCCATCCGTCCCATAGGTCCCACTGGCCTCGCACGCAACTACACGATCAGCATCGCGTCGCCGTAAGAGTAAAATCGATATCGCTGCGCGACCGCGTGGCGATAGGCTGCCAGCATCGGCTCCAATCCCGCGAACGCGCCGACCAGAGCCAGCAGCGTCGAGCGTGGCAGGTGGAAGTTCGTGATCATGGCGTCGACCGCCTTAAACCGATAGCCCGGCGTAACGAAGAGGTTCGTCTCGCCTTCCTGCGCCTGGAGCGGGTATCCGACCGTCTCGAGCACCCGCGTGGCGGTGGTCCCGACGGCCACGATCCGCCCGCCGGCGGCGCGGGCCTGGTTGATGATCTCCGCATTGGCGGCGTCGAGACGATACCACTCGTGATGGATCTCGTGGTCCTCGACGTTCTCGACGCTGATCGGCTTGAACGTGCCTGCCCCGACGTGCAGCGTGACGCGGGCCGTGCGGACGCCCGACTCGCACAACCGCCTCAGCAGCTCTTCGGTGAAGTGTAGACCGGCAGTCGGCGCGGCCACCGCGCCGCTTCGGCTGGCGTAGACCGTTTGATATCGCCGGCGGTCGCTTTCGGCCTTCGACCAGTCGTGATCCCGGCGGATATACGGCGGCAGCGGCGGGAACCCGATCTCGTCGAGCACGGATTCCGCAGGGGCTTTCGCATCGAGCTCCAGCAGACACGCGCCGCCTTCTTCCTTTTCGATGACCCGCGCGGCGCAATAGTCGTTCCGACGACCGTCCACGATGTGGATTCTCTCATCCGGTTTGAGCTTGCGGGCCCCTTTGAGCAGTATCCGCCAAACGCCGGGAGTCGCCGTTTCCGAAAGGAACAGAGCTTCGAGCCTGCCGCCGGTGGCGCGCCGGGCGAAAAACCGTGCGGGAAGGACCTTTGTATCGTTCAGCACGAGGCAATCGCCCGGCCGGAGATGGTCGCCGATGCGGCCGAACCGACTGTCCGTCAGGCTTGCGGAGCTTCGGTCCACGACCAGCAGACGCGAGTCGCTGCGAACCTCCGCGGGGTCCTGCGCAATCAACTCGGGCGGCAACGTATAATCCAACTCACTTGTCTTCATGGCGACAGATTATCAGACCTCAAGAATTTAGCCAAAAGATTTTCCGCCCAATAATAGCCCATTTACGTCGATTATGACGGCGGCAGCAGGTTTTCCCGAAAGCTCCCCCGCCGGGACGGCGATAACCCCGGTGCAGCCTGGATGTTTCGGATGACCACCACGTGTTTCGCAGGGGCAAGGCCGTGAGTTCGCATGGACAGTTCGAACAACTCGTAACGTCGATTGCCGCTTTGGGCAGGGAAGACCTCAAGAAGCGGATCAAGGATTTTCGCGGCCGATTCAGACTCGACTTCTCCGACGCCTATCTCGACAGCATCAGCCTCGACCAACTCCGGCACATCCTGCTGGCCGCCCTGATCAACGCCAAGACCCGCTGACCCGCGAAAAAAGCAAGGTCCCCATCCAAGCAAGCTCAGATGGGAACCCGATGCACACAATCCCATTGCGACAAAGCCTCTCTCGCGGCTTCGATCAGTAGTCCTTGTAGCCCCTCATCCATTGCGGCCACGCTGCAGGATCCATATTGCCGCCCCGGGTCCACCGACCACTGGTGTTGTACGTCCTGTGCCACTTGAGAGTCCAGAGTTCCTTAAGGCCCACCTTGCGGGCCGTCCAGTCGGCGAACAGCGAGTTTACGAAGCCGTCGTGCCGATCCACGCAGACGCGGTTCATCTCGTTCACCCCAGGCTGGTCCGGCGGCCCGTTCGCCACGCTCGGGGGCTGGTCTGTATCCAGCGGCCACGAGTCCACCCACCAACTGCCGGTGAACACCGGCACATTGTTGCTGAACTGCGTCGCCGGGGTACCCCAATGACGCGATCTGCCCTGTGAATCCAGATCGGCGCGACCCCAGCCGTTCGTTCGATTCCCCGCGGACCTGGACGCCCTGATGTTCAATATCCAGCCATTGAGACCGTAGCTGCCCCTGTCGCCGTCCGTCTCCCAGCAGGTGTAGGCCCAGGTCCCCTGAGGGATGCCGCCGGTCGGAAGAGGCTTTGTAGCCTGAGGACAGAGCCACATTTCCGTGTCCTTGGAATAGGGCGCCATGACGATTCGCCAGAATCCGCCCGACCCGATGTTCCGCACGCGAGTAACACCGTTGATCGTGGCGGTGACGTTGTTACGCGCGCCCTGCAGTTCACCCGTGAAGAAATAGCCGTCGTTGTCCTGGCAGTACATCGAGAACATCAGGCCCCATTGCTTGAGCTGCGCCAGGCATGCTGTCGTCCTGGCCTGCTTCCTGACGCGATGCAGCGCCGGCATCATGATCGCCATCAGCACCGCGATCACCGCGATCACGACCAGTAGCTCGATCAGCGTAAACCCCAGTCTCTTACGCATGTTATGGCTCCTATACGATCGATCTCACCCTTCGATTGGCGCCCTACGCACACAATTCTACCCACCTCGGGCAATAGCAATGATGCGCACGAGACGGCCTCTGTTCCCGCGTTTCGGAGCCAGCCAGCGCGAATTTCGCCATTTCGCGAAGAGCCCTGAACTTAGAGGACGCCTTTTTTCAGGATGACGTTGGCGTAGAGGGCTTTTTCGCTGGTCGCGACGACCGCGTAGGCTTTCTTGGCTCGCTCGTAGAAGGCGAATCGCTCGATGAACTCGAAGTCGGAGAACCGCTCGCCGCTGTTTCGCACGATCGTGCGATATGTTTCCCAGATCGTGGGCTGGGTCTTGTCGCCTGGCACGACCGCCATCAGGCCCACCGGCTTCTCGACGTAAATATCGAGCGGGAAGAACTTTAGCACCGCTTCGAGCAATTCCGGCACGCCGTGGCCGTCGCAGCGCAGGAGTCTCCGGGCGACCGACGCGGCGGGGAAATTCCCGTCGGCCAGGACGATCTCATCGCCGTGACCCATCTCCATCAGAGTCTTCATCAACTCCGGCGACACGATCGGCGGAACGTTCTTGAGCATCAGCATCACCTTTCACAAATGGACGCCTCTCCAAGTAGCCCAGCCGGGGCCCCCTGTCAAGCGTGCAATCAAGAATAGCCCCCGAGGCGCCCCAGTCATCACCAAGTGTAGTGGGCCTTGTATGCGAGGGTCCTCTCCTGGCCCGCGGGAACCTGGACGCGGAACTCGATCGTCTGACTGTCTGTCTTGGCGAAGGGGTCCGATTTCTCTGTGATTTCCCACACCCCTCGAATTCGCCGGAACTCACCCCGCGCAAGAGCCTCCTTACTGGGCCGGGGCTTCGTCCTGAATATAGTCCTTGACGGGGTAACGGCGGGCGACCGGGATGAAGAGGATCGCGGTTGCCACCATGACACCGACGAAGAACCAGTAGTAGCTGGCCCCGGCGAGTTTGCTCGTGCCGTCCGGCTCCATGATGACCGCGTTGACGACCGCCGTAAACACGTTGCCCAGAGAGATCGACAGCAGGAAGATTGCCATAATAAACGACTTCATGCGCTTCGGTGCCTGGGTGTACGAGAATTCCAGAGCGGTAATCGAGACCATCACCTCGGCGGAGGTCAAAAATACATAGGCCAGCACCAGCCAGCCCACGCTCGGCGCCCCGCCGGCAACGATCTCCTTCTCGATCAGGGCTGAGACGGTGAACGCGCCGGCCGCGACAAACAGGCCCATCCCGATCTTGCGCAGGGCCGTCAGGGGGAACACCCGGTTCATCGCCGGATAGATCCCGTACGAGAACACCGGGATCAGGATCAGGATCAGCAGCGGATTGGCCGCGACGATCTGCGTCGGCAGCCACTCATGGCCGAGCCAGTGCCGGTCCATCCGCGTCGCCTGGAGCATCCAGGACGAATCCATCTGATCGAAGAGAGACCAGAACGGGGCAGTGAAGAGGTAGATGATGGAGAGCTTGACGATGGCACGCAGTCCCTCACCGCTGAAGCACTCAGCGACAAAGCCGGCGCCCGCCCGCGGGATATGAACGAATTGCCGCCGTCCCATCCAGAAGGCGACGATGGCCAGGATCATGAAGCCAAGAGGCACGCCGAAAGCCACTCTCGGGCCGTAGCGATCGAGCAGCTCCGGCACGGCCAGCGTGGCGACGAACGAACCGAGATTGATGCTCCAGTAGAACCAGCTATAGACCCTCGGCATCAGATGCTTGTTCGTGGTGCCGAATTGATCGCCGACGAAGGCAGACACACACGGCTTGATGATCCCCGAGCCAATCGCGATCAGGATCAGGGCGGCAAACAGCCCGATCCGGCTCTGATCGACCGTCAGCGCGAGAAAGCCCACGGCGTAGACGATGGAGAACAAGAGGATCGTACGGTATTTGCCCAGCCAGATATCGGAGATCAGGGCCCCGATCAGCGGTGTGAAGTACACCGCCGAGATGAACAGATGGAACCAGAATCTCGCCTGCTCATCGGCCATCGGGGCCAGTTCGCCGGTGGCCGAGCGGAGCAGGTGGGTCATGAAGAACACGAGGATCGCCCGGCTGCCGTAGAAGGCGAACCGCTCGGTGGCCTCGTTGGCGAGAATGTACGGAACCGCCGGCGGCATCTTCGTCGTCGGCAGCGGCGCGTTGAGGTGTTTGCCTGATGTCATGATCGTCGTGCTTGCTCCATGGACCCTGGTCGATCGTCATTGGACAGGGGCTCGCGTCGCACGCTGTCGCCGACCCGCCGTCGGCCGCCATGCCGGACGCCCCCAACCGTCGGCAGCCATCATAGTCCCCTCCCCGTCCCGGAGCAAACAAAAGTACGGCAGACGGGGTTTGACGGGTATATGACCGTAGTTGCACGTGCATCGCGGGCGGGTCGCATTCGAGAGACGCTTTTGACGCTTTGCTGGGTACCAGCGGAGAAAAGGACGGCACGCCGGCACCGAGGGGGGATCGTTTGTCGCCGACGCCGGACTGGCCCTGATGGACGGGTGCGATGAGGCGCCCCGAGGCTCGCTGGGACCCTCTCGCGAGATCTCGGATGTGCCGAATTCCCTGACGACCGAGGCGGAGGAGGCTCCCGTGCTTCAACGATGCGTCTGAGGCCCCTCTCCGCTGGTACCCCCAAAGCGATAAACGCATCCCTCGGATTTATCAGAAGACCCTTGTTACAGAGAACCGCAAGAACAGTCATGCACCCGGGTTTGACTGACTCCTCCGGTACACGGCCGGTTTCTCCTGACGGACAAAGGAAGGAACGGACCGATCCGGAACCCGTCGCCCCGACGCTCACTTTCGCCGTTTCTCGTTTCTGCACGTCGTCGATCCATTGCAGTAGCATCTGCCCTGCGAACTGGCCGGTCGCAACCTTGATTTGGGCCGGCAAAGCTGGTACCATGCCCGTTCGACGTTTTGCGGCGTACGCGCATCGATTCCGCGAGGTAGGAGCCATGATGAGATATGTGCTGAAGTTTGTCGCCCTTGTGCTGTTTGTCGCGGCCGCACCGGTCGCCCAGGCAGAGGAATCCACCCATACTCCCGACGCACGGATGCTGCGGTTCCCCGACGTCAGCGCCGACCAGGTCGTCTTCGTCTACGCGGGCGATCTGTGGATCGTCCCCAAAACCGGCGGCGTCGCCCGTCGGCTCAGCTCGCCCAAGGGCCAGGAACTGTTGCCCAAGTTCTCCCCCGACGGCTCGACGATCGCCTTCAGCGGCAACTACGACGGCAACACCGACATCTACACAATCCCCGCCCACGGCGGCACACCCACCCGCCTGACCCACCACCCCGACAGCGACCAGGTCGTCGAATGGTACCCCGACGGCAAGCACATCCTGTACCGCTCGATGATGAACAGCCCGTCCCGGCGGTTCAACCAGTTCTTCAAACAGCCGGTCGCAGGCGGGATGCCCGAACCGCTGCCGTTGATGTACGCGGAACTGGCCAGTTTCAGTCCCGACGGCACGCGGATGGCGTTCCAGTACATCACCACGGAGTTTCGCACCTGGAAGCGATACCAAGGCGGCATGGCCAGCGATCTGTGGCTCTACGATTTCGTCAACAAGACGTCGGAGAGGTTCACCGACTTCCCCGGCACCGACGCGGTTCCCATGTGGCATCAGGACACGATCTATTTCCTGTCCGACCGCGACGCCCGGAAGAAGCTCAACATCTGGGCCTACGAGCTGCGGACCAAGCGGACCCGCCAGGTCACCCGCTTCACCGAGTACGACGTGAAGTGGCCCAGCATCGGACCCGACGCCATCGTCTTCGAGAACGGCGGCCTCCTGCACCTGCTCGACCTGGACGCCGAAACCTCCAAACCTCTGAGCATCCAGGTGCCCACGGATCTGCCCCAGATCCGCGCGGAGCTCAAGAACGTCTCCAACCGCATCGAGAGCTGGTCGCTCTCACCCACCGGCAAACGAGCCTTGTTCGAGGCGCGGGGCGAACTCTTCACCATCCCCGAAAAGCACGGCAGTGTGCGGAACCTGACTAACACCTCCGGTGTGGCGGAGCGCGATCCCGCGTGGTCGCCCGACGGCAAGCATATCGCCTACTTCTCCGACAGGACGGGGGAATACGAGCTGTACCTCCGTCCCGGCGACGGCGCCGGCCCCGAGAAACAGATCACCAAGGACGGTCTGGCGTTCCGCTACCGCCCGGTCTGGTCGCCCGACAGCAAAAAGATCGCGTTCAGCGACAAGACCGGCAGCCTGTACGTCGTCGACGTCAACGACGGCAAACCCTCGTTCGTCGACAAAGACGAGTGGTACAACATGGCCTCGTATTCCTGGTCGCCCGACAGCCGGTGGCTGACGTACGCCAAACGCGGCGCCAACCGCAACGGCAACGTCATGATCTACGACTCGACCGACGGCATGACCCGCCAGGTCACCAGCGACTACTACAACGAATCGGACCCCGCCTTTGACGTCGAGGGCAAATATTTGTTCTTCGCGTCCAATCGCGAGTTCAACCCGGTCTACGGCGACATGGACTCGACCTGGATCTATCCGGACTCGACGAGACTCTTTGCCGCGACGTTGAGAAAGGACGTCGAGTCGTTGCTGGCGCCGCGCAGCGATGAGGAAGAGGTCAATATGGAAGACGAAAAGAAGAAGGAAGAGCCTCAGGAGAAAGCCGAAGCCGAGGGCGAAAAGGAAGCAGAGACAGAAGACCCCAACGCCCCGAGTGACGAACAGAGTTCGGACGAAGCGAAAGCCGAGGAGGGCAAGGCCGCAGACGACAAGAAGGAGGAAAAGAGCAAGAAGGACGACAAGGAGTCCAAACCGGTCAAGATCGACTTCGACGGCTTCGAGAGCCGCGTGGTTCAACTGCCGATCCAGGCGGGCAATCTCGGCGGTCTGAACTGCGTCGATGGCAAGCTGCTCTTCGTCCGTCGCCTGCCGACCGGCGCCCGCAGGCCCGGTGAATCCGCAGCCCGGCTGCTCTATTTCGATCTGAAGGAACGCGAGGAGAAAACCATCCTCGATGGAATCGACAGTTACGACCTTTCCGCCAACCGCAAGAAGATCATCTACCGTGTCGACGGCAGCTACGGCATCGTCGGCGTCGGCGAGAACAAGAAGACCAGCGACGGACGGATCGCCTCCGGCAGCCTTCGGGCCTGGATCCATCCGCAGGAAGAATGGCGGCAGATCTTCATGGACGCCTGGCGGATCCAGCGGGACTTCTTCTACGATCCCGCCATGCACGGCGTGAACTGGGAGGCGATGAAGCTGCGGTACTCCGCGCTGCTGCCGTACGTGGTGGACCGCGAGGACCTCAACTACGTCATCGGCGAGATGATCGCGGAGCTCAACTGCTCGCACACCTACGTCAGCGGCGGGGACATCGAGCGTCCGGACAGCCTCTCAGTCGGCCTGCTCGGCTGCGATTTCGAGCTGGACGCCGCGAACAAGGCCTATCGCATCGGCAAGATCTATGAAGGCGCCAAGTGGGACACCGAGGTGAAGTCGCCTCTGCGCGCCCCCGGCCTGAAGGTGAATGAAGGCGACTATCTCCTGGCGGTCAACGGCCGGCCGATGGACACCTCGCGAGACCCCTGGGCTGCGTTCCAGGGTCTGGCGGGCGAGGTCATTCGACTGACCGTCAGCCGCACGCCCGACGTCAACGACGCCAACGATGTCCTGGTCCAGCCCATGTCGAGCGAGTTCCGGCTCCGCAACCTCGCCTGGATCGAGAGCAATCGCCGCAAGGTCGAAGAGGCGACCCAGGGCCGCGTAGGCTATATTTATGTGCCTGACACCGGTCAGAACGGCCAGAACGAACTGGTCCGCCAGTTCGGGCCGCAGTTTGACAAGGAGGCCCTGGTCATCGACGAGCGGTTCAACGGCGGCGGCCAGATCCCCGACCGATTCATCGAGCTGCTGAATCGGCCCACCTACAACTACTGGGCCCGGCGGGATCATCGCGACTGGCAAACCCCGACCCTCAGTCACACCGGACCGAAGGTCATGATCATGAACGGCTGGTCCGGCTCCGGCGGCGACGCCTTCCCCTACTACTTCCGCGAAGCGCGGCTCGGACCGCTGGTGGGCACGCGGACCTGGGGCGGGCTGGTCGGCATCAGCGGCAACCCGACCCTGGTCGACGGCGGTTCGGTCACCGCGCCGACGTTCGGCATGTACGAAGACGGCGCCTGGGCGGTCGAAGGCTATGGCGTCGATCCGGACTACGAGGTCGAGAACGCCCCGCACGAGCTGGCGGCCGGACGCGATCCGCAGCTCGAAACCGCGGTAGGCGTCGTTCTGAATCTCCTGGAGAAGAATCCGCCGAAGAGGCCGAACAGGCCGGCGTATCCGAATCGCTCGGTCGACGCGAACTGAACCGTTTCGACGAACGAAGATGATGCAGCCAAGAGCCGCCGAACGGTTCTTGTCATGCTGAACGAAGTGACGCGCACAAACTCGTTTGTCCGTGGATGGAGCCCTTGTACTGACGGAGACCCATGATGATGAAGAATCTGGTGATTGTGGCGACGCTGGCGGCGGCAATAGTCGCACCGCGAGCCCATGCGGCCAATGCGAAGGAGAAAGCCTTGAAGGATTTCATTGCGACACATGTCGAGAAGATCAAACCGTTGGAGAAGCAGGCGAACCTGGCGTGGTGGGAGGCCGCAGTCACGGGCGATCCGAACGCCTACGACCGCTCCAGCGAACTGACGCTGCAGATCCGCAGGATCTACAGCGATGCGAAGGACTTCGCGTACCTCCGCGAGCTCAAGGATTCCCGCCAAATCAAGGACAAGCTCCTGGCCCGACAATCGACGGTCCTCTACAACAGCTACCTCGCCAATCAGATCGAGCCGGAGTTGCTCAAGCAGATCGTCGAGCTGGGCACCGAAATCGAGAAGAACTTCAGCACCTTCCGCGGCACGATCGACGGCCGCAAGGTCACCGACAACGAGATCAAGCAGATCCTCAAGAGCGAAACAGACTCGGCCAAGCGCCAGCAGGCGTGGCTCGCCAGCAAGCAGGTCGGCCAGGCGGTCGCAGGCGACATCGTCCGGCTCGTCAAGCTCCGCAACCAGGCCGCCCGCAAGCTGGGCTTCAACAACTATCACACGATGGCCCTGGCCACCGGCGAACAGGACGTCAAAGAGGTGGACAAGATCTTCGCGGAGCTGTACCGCTTGACCAACGAGCCTTTCCGCAAGGTCAAGACCGAACTCGACGCGATCCTCGCCCGACAGTCCGGCGTCTCGCCCGAGAAGCTGATGCCCTGGCACTACCACGATCCGTTCTTCCAGGAGACGCCGATGGTCTACGATCTGGACCTCGACCTCTACTACCAGGGCAGGAACATCGAGCAACTGGCGGCCAAGTTCTACCAGGGGCTCGGCCTGCCGGTCGAGGCGATCCTGGCCCACAGCGACCTCTATGAGAAAGAAGGCAAGAATCCGCACGCCTTCTGCACCCACATCGACCGCGAGGGCGACGTGCGGATCCTGTGCAACATCCAGAGCAACGAAACCTGGATGGAGACGACCCTTCACGAGCTCGGTCACGGCGTCTACGACAAGTACCTGGATTTCAACTCGCCGTACCTGCTCCGCTCGCCGGCGCACCCGTTCACGACGGAGGCGATCGCGATGCTCTTCGGACGCCTGAGCCGCAACCCCGCCTGGATGCAGGAGATGCTCGGCCTGTCCGACGCCCAGCGAGCCGAGATCGAAAAGGTCGGCGCCAAGTACATGCAGCTCAAGCAGCTCATCTTCGCCCGCTGGGACATGGTCATGTACGCCTTCGAGAAGGAACTCTACGCCAATCCGGACCAGGACCTCAACAAGCTCTGGTGGGACATGGTCGAGAAGTACCAGCTCGTGACCCGCCCGCCGGAGCGAAACAGTCCCGACTGGGCGGCCAAGATCCACTTCGCGGTCGCCCCCTGCTACTATCACAACTACATGCTCGGCGAACTGCTGGCCTCGCAGTTGCATCACGAGTTGCGGACCAAGGTGCTTAAGGTCAAGAAGGGTCAGGAGATCAGTTACGTCGGTCAGGAAAAGGCCGGACGCTTCCTGAGAGAAAAGGTCTTCGAGGCCGGCAATCTCTACCCCTGGAACCAGATGATCGACCGCGCCACGGGCGAGCCCCTGACCGCGAAGTACTTCGTGGAGCAGTTCGTGAAGTAGCCATGGCGAACAGGAAGAGAACCAACGTCAAGAAGAACGCCGGATCTCTGCAGCGAGGCAGTCCCGTCGTCGTTGTCCGCAAGGTGGCGACGGACATCCGGGACCTGATCGAGTCCGCGCGGGCTCACGTCTCGGTGACGGCGAACCTGGCGATGGTGAGTCTCTACTGGAACATCGGCCGCATCATCACGCAGGATATTCAGCAGAACGAGAAACGTGCGGAGTATGGCGCCACGTTGTTGCGGGAATTGGCAGGAATGCTGACACAGGAGTATGGCGAGGGTTACTCGCGGGCGAACCTGCAGGATATGCGTCGATTCTTCGAATCGTTTGAGATTTGCCAGACAGCGTCTAGCAAATCCTCGCCTCCCACAATTATCCAGCCACTGGCTGGACAACCAACACTCGGACCGATTTGCCAGACAGCGTCTGGCAAATCGACGAGGAGGGAAATGCGGCAGACGGTGTCTGCCGAATCGTGTGACCGTCTGCCGATCGATTTCCGCAAGCACTATCGGCTCGGGTGGTCGCATTATCGTCTCCTCTTGAGCCAGGGCGATCCACTTCGTCGCAAGTTCTACTTCGAGCACGCGGCGCAACAACGTTGGTCTGTGCGTGAGCTGCGACGTCAGATCGATCGGGGATTGTTCGAGCGGGTGACGCTCTCCAGGGACACACCTCGACTGGTGGCACAGGAAAAGCAGGCGAGTTCGACGGAAGTTGTTCGATTCGAGGATATCTTCAAGGACCCTTATGTGCTCGATTTTCTCGGGCTCAAAGGGGCCTACTCGGAGAAAGACCTTGAGGCCGCCATCGTCCGAAATCTCGAGCAGTTCTTGACCGAACTCGGGACGGACTTCTGTTTCATCGCACGCCAGTACGCCATGCGGGTCGACGAGGACGACTATTTCCTCGACCTGCTCTTCTATCATCGCGGCCTGCGGTGCCTGGTCGCCATCGATCTCAAGATCGGGACGTTCACCGCCGCCGACAAGGGCCAGATGGATCTGTATCTGGCGTGGCTCAAGGAGCACGACTGGCGAGCGGGCGAGAACGAACCCGTGGGTCTGGTCCTGTGCACATCAGCGAGACGCCAGCACGTCGAATTGCTCCTGCGCCACGGGCCGCACAAAATGAAGGTCGCCGAGTACCAGACGCAGTTGCCCGACAAACGTCTCCTCGAAGGGAGGCTCAAGATGTACAGCAAGCTGCTGAAAGACAGGGACCGTGAATTCGCCGAGTAGACGCCGCGATTCATGACAACAAGCAACAACATGGTTTTGGAGACAGGTGTTTCATGAGTGAGAATACCAACGCCCCGGCCCCGCAGGAGCTGACCGTCCGCGTAGTCTTTTTCGGCGTGATCCTGGCCGTGCTTCTGTCGGCCGCCAACGCCTACCTCGGCCTGTTCGCGGGCATGACCGTCTCGGCGGCCATCCCGGCGGCGGTCATGGCCCTTGGCATCATGCGGTTCTTCAAGACCAGCACGATCCAGGAGTGCAACCTGATCGGGACCTGCGCCTCGGCAGGCGAATCGCTCGCCGCAGGCGTCATCTTCACGCTCCCGGCCCTGCTGCTGCTGGGCTTCTGGGACGAGTTCCACTACGTCTGGGTCGCCACCATCTCCGGTTTTGGCGGCCTGCTGGGCGTGCTGTTCACGATCCCGCTGCGCCGCTCGCTGATCATCGAGCAGAAGCTCCGGTTCCCCGAAGGCGTCGCCACCGCCAAAGTGCTCGAAACCGGCCGCAAGGACACCTCCGGCATCAAGTACATCGTCCGCGCCGCCATCGCCGGCGCGCTCTTCAAGATCGGCGCCAACGCCGTCGGCATCTGGCCTGAGATCATGCAGGGCGCTACCCGCGTGGGCGGCTCCATCGCCTACTTCGGCTCCAACCTCAGTCCCGCGCTGCTCTCGGTGGGCTTCATCGTGGGCCTGAACATCGCGATCCTGATCTTCATCGGCGGCGCAGCCAACTGGCTGGTCACCATCCCGATCGTGGCCGCTTCGAGCGACTGGCCGACCTACGCCTCCGGCGACAACGCCGGACAGGCCATGTCCGCCCTCGACTACGCCAGCCGGCTCTGGTCGACCAAGACCCGCTACGTCGGCGTCGGCGGCATGCTCGTCGGCGGTTTGTGGACGATCTTTCGCATGCGAAAGTCCCTCCTGAGCGGCATGACCAGCGGCCTCCAGGCCTACAAGCAGCTCAGAGGCGGCAAGAGCGCGATCGAGCGGACCGAACAGGATTTGCCGATGGGATGGATCATCTTCATGACCATCGGCTCCGTAGTCCCTCTGTTCATGGTCTACCAGCACTTCGTCCAGCAGATCCATATCTCCGCCATCATGGCGGTCGTCATGCTCGCGACGGGCTTTCTGTTCGCGGCGGTGGCCGGCTACATGGCGGGCCTGGTCGGCTCTTCGAACAACCCGATCTCGGGCGTCACGGTCTCCACCGTGCTGGTCTCCTCGCTGCTGCTGGTGCTGCTGATGGGCAAGGCGGCCGAGAACGGTCCGGCGGCCGCCATCATCATCGGCAGCGTGGTCTGCTGCGCCGCGGCCATCGCCGGCGACGTGATGCAGGACCTCAAGTGCGGCCGGCTCGTCGGCACCACGCCCTGGAAGCAGCAGACCATGGAGATGGTCGGCACCATATCAGGGGCGCTCGTCATCGCCCCGGTGCTCATCCTGCTGCAGGGCGCCTACGGCTTCGCAGGCATGGAGGGCGCCGGTCCCAAGGCCCTCTCGACGCCCCAGGCCAATCTGATGGCCTCGGTCGCCAGGGGCGTGTTCGAAGGCGGATTGCCCTGGGCCTACGTGATCGGCGGCATGGTCGCGGCGGTCCTGATCATCGGATTGGATCAGTACCTCCAGGCGAAGAAGCACTCGTTCCGCGTGCCGATTCTGGCGGTGGCCATCGGGTTCTATCTGCCCTTCCAGCTTTCGGTTCCGATCTTCGGCGGCGGACTCATCAGCGCGGCGGTCGCGCGATACCACAGAAGGAATCAGAGCGGCGAAGCCGCCAAGGAAGGCGCCGAGCGTCGCGGCCTGCTCATGGCCTCCGGCCTGATCACCGGCGAAGCGGTCATGGGCATTCTCGTGGCGATCCCGATCGTCATTCTCAAGCAGCACGAGATCGAGATGCCTCTCTGGGAAGGCAAGATCCCCTTCGGCAGCCTGATCGGCGTGATCCTCCTGGGCTTCGTCACGTTCTGGCTCTACCGAACGACGGTCAAAGAGCAGCGGAGCTGACCGACTGGTCCTGAACAGGTGAACACCTGAAAAAGCTACGGGCGTCCAGACGCGCTAATCGTGTCCGGACGCCCGGTCTTTTTTCGGTCACGCGGACGGGCAGAATGAGCAGACCAGGACAGCCACCAGCGCGCCGAGGATCGGACCGACCACCGGGATCCAGCTATAGCCCCAGTCGCTGTCCCCTTTGCCGGGGATTGGGACCATGTGGTGGATCAGTCGCGGCCCGAGGTCGCGGGCCGGGTTGATCGCGTAGCCGGTCGTTCCGCCCAGGGACAGGCCGACCCCGACGACCACGAGGGCGACCGGGATCGCGCCGAGCGAGCCCATGCCCACTTTGGTCTCGCCAATCTTCATGTCGCTGGAGTGCAGCACGGCCAGGACCAGCACGAACGTGCCGATCACCTCGCACAGCACGTTGCGGAAGGGATTGCGGATCGCCGGACCGGTGGCGAAGGTGCCGAGGATGGCGCCGCGGTCGCCGCTGATGTCGAAATGGTCCTTGTAGAACAGCCAGACCAGCAGAGCGCCCGCGGCGCCGCCGAGGAACTGGGCGATCAGGAACAGCGGGACCATGGCCGTCGAGAACTTGCCGGCCGCCGTCAGCGCGATCGTCACGGCGGGATTGAGGTGCGCGCCGCTGATCTCTCCACTGATCATCACGGCCGTGAACACGGCCAGACCCCAACCGATCGTGATCACGATCCAGCCGGAATTGTACCCCTTGGTCTTCTTCAGACAGACGTTGGCGACCACGCCGTCGCCCAGCAGGACCAGAATCATGGTCCCAATGAACTCCGCGGCGAACTTCACAGCATTCTCACTCATGCACAGGTCTCCAACTCATCGGGCCCAGTCGCGAACGCGATCCACGGCCTTGTGCCAATTCTTCAACAGCTCCGCCCGCGTCTCGGCCGCCATGCGGGACTCGAACTGGGCCCCCATCTTCCAGATGCCCTGGATCTCGGCCAGGTCCTTCCAGTACCCGACGGCCAGACCCGCGAAGAACGCGGCCCCCATGGCGGTGGTCTCCAGCGTCCTGGGCCGGATCACTTTCACGCCTGTCACGCCCGCCTGGAACTCCATCAGGCCGTTGTTGACCGATGCGCCGCCGTCGACGCGAAGCTCAGTGATCGGAATACCCGCGTCGTCGGCCATCGCGTCCAGGACGTCCTTGGTCTGGAAGGCGATCGATTCGAGACTGGCCCGCGCGATGTGCGCGTCGGTCGTGCCCCGCGTGATGCCGAAGATCGCCCCGCGAGCGTATTGATCCCAGTAGGGAGCCCCCAGACCCGCGAACGCCGGGACGAGGTAGACGCCGCCATTGTCGGGGACGGAGTTGGCCAGCGCCTCGACCCGCTCGGACCGAGCGATGCAGCCCAGCCCGTCGCGGAGCCATTGCACCACCGCGCCCGCGATGAAGATGCTCCCTTCCAATGCGTAGGTCACCTGGTCGCCCAGCTTCCAGGCGATGGTCGTGAGCAGATTGTTCTTGGAGTCCCTGGCCTTGGCGCCGGTGTTCATCATGATGAAGCAGCCGGTGCCGTAGGTGTTCTTGATCATGCCCTCTTCGGTGCACATCTGGCCGAACATGGCCGCCTGCTGGTCGCCCGCGATGCCGGCGATGGGGATCTCCGCGCCGCCGAACAAGGCCCCGGTCTTGCCCACAACTTCGCTGGACGTCCTGACCTCGGGCAGCATGGACGTGGGAACATTGAACAGTGTGCAAAGCTCCTCGTCCCATTTCTGTTCGTGGATGTTGAACAGCAGCGTCCGGCTGGCGTTGCTGACGTCGGTCACATGGACGCGGCCGCCGGTCAGTTTCCAGATGAGCCAGGAGTCGACGGTGCCGAAGGCGAGTTCCCCCGCGACCGCCCGTTTGCGAGCGCCGGGGACGTGCTCCAGAATCCAGCGGACCTTCGTCGCGGAGAAATAAGCGTCGATGACGAGGCCCGTCTTGGCGCGGATCTTCTCGGCCAGGCCGGCCTTCTTGAGTTCGTCGCAGAACTCCGCGGTCCGGCGATCCTGCCAGACGATCGCGTTATAGACGGGCTCGCTCGTCTTGCGGTCCCAGACGATCGCGGTCTCCCGCTGGTTGGTGATCCCGATGGCAGCGATCTGCGAGCCCTCGATATTCATCTTCGCCAAGGCCTCGGCGGCAACGCTGGCCTGGCTCGACCAGATCTCGTTGGGATCGTGCTCGACCCAGCCGCTCTTCGGGAAGATCTGCTGGAATTCCTTCTGAGCCACCGCCCGGATGCCACCGTCATGGTCGACAACCAGCGCCCGCGAACTGGTAGTGCCCTGATCCAGGGCCAGAATATACTGCGTCTTGGCCATGCCCAACCTTTCGCTTCGTGCCAACGAATCCACCGCAACGTCACCTCACCGCCATCCGGCCGGCTCAAAGTAGACCACCCGCCATGCCCTCTGTCAAGCATCGCCTGGGAATGCGCCCGGGCACTCCGTGGTTTGCAGCGTACTGCCTATGGTGTATGATCACGGAGCAGGAGCATATGGGCTCTATGAGGGGTCATGCGATGAACGACCGCCACCTGCTGCGGGCGGCCCGCTATGTCGAACTCAATCCGGTCCGTGCCCGACTGTGTCGCGTGCCGCGGCGGGGCCGGTGGTCGAGCGCGGCGGCGCATCTGGCCGGCCAGGACGACGCGGTGGTGTGTGTCACGCCGCTTCTGGAGCGAGTTAAGGACTGGCGCGAGTGCCTGATGGAACCTCTGGAGGCCACGCAGGAAGAACCGTGGCGTTGTCACGAACGAACGGGCCGACCGCTCAGAGAGCCGGCGTTCTTGGATCGAATTGAAGACATCCCCGGACGAATCATTCGTCCCGCCAAACTCGGCCGTAAGCCCAAGCGCCAGGAGAAATGAGTATGGTGTCCCCCGATCTTCTCGCAACTTCTTGTGAAGGGCTCCATCCTTGACCAGGGGCTCTGCCCCTGAAACCCGACATTTTCCGCTTTGCGCCAGCAGCATGATAGGCGTGCTTCGCACGCGTGGCCCGCGACGTCCGGCCGGTGGCCCAAGGGGAATGGGACTGTGTCCGGTACTGTTTTCGGAGTAGCTCAAGGCCTGAGCCGCTTTCAGGCGTCGATGAAGTCGATTGCCTGTTCGTAAAGGCGGACGGCTGCTTGGCGATCGATGTCAAGGACAGCTTCATAGTCGGCCTGCTGGCGTTGCTGGAAAGCCGCCCTGAGATTCCGATAGAAACGCTGATCCAGTTCGCCAGTCTTTACGAGATTCTGCCCGAAGGCAGCTAACAAGGCGTGATGTGAGCTTCGGCGTATACCCTTGGCGAGCAAGGCGGCGGTTGCCGCATGGAACATGGCATAGTAGACCCTTGTCACTGCGGCAGCCAGTCGGTTGTTGTCCAGCAGCACGCGGGCATCCTCAATGCACTCTGCCGCCTGCTCGAAGTGCCGTTGGACTTCCTCGCTCACGGCGCGATTCCTTTCTCTTTGATCGCCTGGTGGATGCCGAATCGGCCCGTGAGGAATTCCGTCTCCTCCGCGAAGAAAAAGAGCACAACGGTATCGTATTCCAGGCTCAGATCGGCGCCGAGCTGGCCGGTGCGCTCGTGTTCAGCGAAGCGATTGGGAAGCGCGTCCAGAATCACAGCGATATCGATGTCGCTGTCGGGCGTCAATTGGTCTCGCGCGCCGGAACCGTACAGGTACACGCCTCGCAGGCGGTCGCCATAGAGGGTCTCCAGCCCACGGCGGGCCTTGGCCGCGATCTCCAGTGCTTGTTTCCTTGTCGTTATCATGGCAGAATCCATGATAGCCTCGCTGCCCCAGAGCGACAAACAGAAAAGCACGCATTCAAGATCGCCGGACGCGGCCGGCGTTCGGTGGCGGATTCAACCACGGACGCACGTTGCCAGTTGATCTCAGGGGCCGTATCCCTGGTCGTTCTACACGTCTTGCTGAACCGGACACGCCCAAAGCGGCGTGTGAGGGGCATTTTCCGCCTTGCGCCAGCAGCATGGTAGGCGTGCTTCGCACGAATGACGGGCGACGTGCGGCCGGTGGCGTGAATCACGTATCGTGGGTCTCCACTCCATGTCATGGGCCGAACGCGAAAAATGCCGGAGGTCTGGGGGCAGGTCCCCACGGGAATCAGGTTCTTCACGGAATCATGGGGACAAACGGATAGGGATTCCGACGCTTTGCGTCGGGAGTTTTCCGCCTTAGGCCGCCAGCATGAAGGGGCGTTTCACGCCCCCGTGTGCGAGGTCCGGTCCCGCAAGCGAACGCCTCGGTCGTCCGTTGTCAATCGACAATTCCGATACAGGCCCGATCCGGAATCGGTCGCGTTGTCACGGGACAGCAGGCGGCCGGCGGTGAAGGACTGTGGACGGGGTCAGGGCGCCGAGTTTGCAGCGGGTGCATTCCAGGCAGCGGATGCAGCGGAGGTCGTTGGGGCTCTGCTCGGGGTCGATGTTGTACTTGCACAGCTTGGTGCATCGGCCGCAGGTGGTGCACTTGCTGCGGTCGAACCGCAGGAAAAAGCCGGAGACCCGATTGAACGACGCGAGGATCACGCCCAGGGGACACAGCACTCGACACCAGGGCCGGCGGATGAAGAAGATCGCGACCAGGAAGAGTCCTGTGATCGTCAGCTTCAGCGTATTCGGCCAGAAGACCTGTTCGATGGCCAAGGCCTGGCTCAGGACACTGGGGAGGGCCGCTTCAAGCGCGCCGGCCGGGCAGACCATGCAAATGGACAGAGGGTGCTCGACGCCGAACAGGCCGGGGATCGCCAGGACGAAGACGCCCAGCACCACGTAGCGGAAATGTCCCATCCAGCGAGGCGGATCGAACTTGGGCGTGGGGACCTTGGCCGCGAGGTCCTGGAGCCACCCGAAGGGGCAGGCCCAACCGCAGAACAGGCTGCCCAGCAGAGCTCCAAAGAGGATCAACATGCCAACGACGATGAAAGGCGTGGTGAAATGCGCGAGCATGCCGATGGGGCAGCCGAAGGTCGCGAGCGGGCAGCCATAGCAGTGGAAGACCGGGGCGCAGAAGCCATGCAGGCGGGTGCCGATAGGGGCCAGCCAAACCGCCAGGAACGCGGTCTGAATCCACAGTCTGTAGGGCTGCAACCTGGCGAAAACGCCGGCGAATCTGGTTCTCTCGGCCACGATTGCCATGGCTCCTTCTTGGGGGGCGGGTCGATTTGGGTTCGTTTGGACCGTGGACACCACGGCGGAGGCTACCTCGCTCAGGTAGGGCAGGCCGCGGGGGCCTTCGTCGGTTCCGCCTCTTTCTTCTGAACCTGGCTCGACGGTTCCTGCACGCCTGCGGCCTGGGCGACTTCCTGCGTGGCCGGCGATTCGGACGCCGACGAAAGCTGACCTTGCTGGTCGGAGGCCCCAGGGGCCGCTGTCGAGGACAGGCCGTAGGCCAGCAGGCTTACGCCGAGGACGATCAACACGAGGAAGATGGCTGTCCTTTGTTTTTCCATAACACACCCCACAACTGCGACCTGTCCCAATTCGATCGATCGCTCTAAACCCGAGACGTCTTGTCGCGGATCTCACTTCCAAAATGGCGGAGGCGAATGGGAATCGAACCCACCCAGGACCTTCTCGGCCCTACACTGGTTTTGAAGACCAGGAGCGCCACCAGACGCCAGTCACCTCCGCATAGAAATCCGTTCTGTTTCAGCACGGTTCATGGTAGCAGGCGGGCACGAGAAAGGCAAACAATCTTCGGGCGGCGAGCGCCGCCTCAGCGATAGTCGGCTCCGCAGGCGGCTTCGCCGTCGGTGAGAAAGACGCCGGGACCGGGATACCGCCAGGATTCGCCGGAAGCGGTCCGGGCCGTGAAGTAATACTCCCGGCAGGTCGCGGCTTTGGCGACATCCAGACGATAGGTGCCCGCGGCGGCGATACCGATATCCAGACCCATCGCGTACGCGACCCCGTCGAGAACGACCTGGACCGAGATCGGCGCGTTGCCGCTCGGATCGCGGTAGTTCGCCAGAAACGTCGTCTTGCCCGCCAGGAGGAAGTCATGGCAACCAGCCACCAGGGGCGGCTTGATCGTCGGCTCGTTCGACGCCAGATCCTGCACCCAGAGCGACCGCCAGCCGCCCTGCACGTCAGGGGAATACCCGATGCCCGCCGATCTCAGGCCGGGATTCATCATGTTGGCCCGGTGCCCGGCGGCGGAGGTCCCGTCGCCGGCACACTGGCCGCCAACCTCGTCGCACAACCAGGCATCAACCGCCGCCTTGGCGGTGGAATAGTCTGCTGCGATGTTCTCCCCGATCATCCTCGCCTGCGGATAGAACCCCCAAATCCGCTCGGCCCACGAGACGCCGTCGCAGCTATCGTGCTGAAAACAACCATTTTGCGACATGTCCACCGCATGGGAGCGGGCAGACTGGTTCAGCAAGGGCTCATAATAGAGCGGCTCACCAGGGCTGTTGACCCGCAGAATGTTGCTCGGGCTGGGCTGATAACCGGCCATGTACTTGTCGCGATAGGCCTGGGGCGCCATGCGGACGGCGTTTGTGTAGACCAGGACTCGACGCTCGAAGAGGTTTGGCAGCCCATCGACCGGGGCGCCGGTATACTTCTCCTGAACCTGAGGACCACCCAGTTCGAAGGCCTGGACGTCCGCGGCACCCGATGGATCGCGAACCCCAATGACAACCGCGCCGCCGCTCTGGCCTGCAACCGGGGTCCAGACAATCCTGGCGGAGACCACGTCGATCGTCATGCCCGGCGGAGACTGCAACAGCGAGAAAGAGAGTTTGTCGCCGTCCGGGTCCATGGCTTTCACGTCATACGTAAAGGCTTTGCCAGTCTGTATTTGCAGTGAAGGGAGACTGGTGATGCTCGGCGGATGGTTTCCGGCGCACGCAGGGTCGTAGGGGTCGCCACAGGCGAGCCATTCCTGGGCGAAGGCCCAGTAGTCCGCGAAGGTTACGACGCAATCGCCGTCGTAATCCATCCGAAGCGAGCAAGGATAGACGGTGAACGTCGAATCGCTCTGGTCGGAACCGCCGGTCTTCGAGGCCGCGATTACACGCACCAGGCACCGAGGCGACGACACGGCTGGCACTCTCCAAATGTAGCGACCGCGTCCGTTGGCGCACGGCGCGGCGGCGGCAAGGGTTTCCCAGAGGACCCCCTCACTATAAGAGAACTCGACGGCGACCCGTGAAACACTCGCATCACATTGCCAGATAATGACTTGCGTGCTTCCGGCGGGGAAGGACTCGCCGCCGTTGGGACTGACGACCTGAATTGCCCCGTCGCACAGTCCAACCAGACAGTTTGCCCACGCCAGAAAAACGCCCAACCTTACGGTTCTCATGCCAGATCCGACTCCTCGATCCACTGTGATTGAGCCCCTCCTGGCTTTTTTGCAGAGATTTGCCGAAAAAATGACTCGGCAATGCCCCCCGGCATCCAATTCTACACTATATTATACACAGGCGGCTGAAGGAATTCAACCGCGTAGGAGACGGGCGTCCTCCCTCGATCACGCCCGTTCGGAAGGAAGGGGGGTATCTGGGGTATGAGCGTCATTGAGGCAGCAATCCGCGCCGTCGCAAGACGGTGCAGGGGCTCCACGAAGAACGACCCTACGGGACGCAACGCCAGCGCAGGGCAGAAACAGTCTCTAGCGTGTGGAGGGGAGCCCCTTCTGGGCGGCGAGTCCGCGGCATCCACTGGGCCGGCTCTTCGTGAGAACTTTCCCTATTTCGAATTCTCCTGTTACCACGCGTCCGGGCTGTGCCTCATTAGGGGTGAAGGGCATTGAATGAAGGGGTGTTAGAATGAACATGGTGCTCGTCATACTCCACATCGCGGTCCTCTTGACGCTGGTTTTCGCCTACGGCCGGGAGTGAACCCGACCGGGACCTCGAACCTCCGCCGGGCCGACCGCAACAAGCCGGTCCCTGGCCCGCGCGACTCGTAACCCTCCGATTTTCCATTTCTACGCCGCTTTTTGCCAGTCCAACTCGTCTTATTCTTCAGGAATCCGACCCTTCCCATAGAATCCCCACCTGCCAGCATCGCGAGAATCCCGATACGTCAGTATACCACGAATCTCACCGGGAATTCAAGCACAAGCCGCCCTATCGCACGGCGGGAAACAGGCGGATCATCACGGGAATCCGGGCTGGCGTGGTTGCCCCTTCAAATCGATCGCCGATCTGGGTAGAATGGGGATCGTCGGCTGCAATGAACCGTGGTGGCAAGTAGATGGAGACACCCCATGTCGGATCGATTGGCTCGTCGGGACTTCCTCAAGAGATCACTGGCTGGTTCGGCTCTCGGGGCCGCGGCGCTCAGCTTCGAGGAACGGGCGCTCCTGGCTCAAGTTGGAGGAACATCCGCACCCTCTGAGGCTCAGTCGGCCCCTGCCACTGCCGCGCTGCCCATGGGCAGGCTCGGCAAGTTGAACGTGACGCGACTGATCATCGGGGGCAATCTCACGAGTGGATTCGCGCACAGCCGGGATCTGATCTACGTGTCGGGCCTTTTGCGTCAGTA
>DATIKY010000123.1:0-2569 GCA_035476995.1 Sedimentisphaerales bacterium
AGCCCCGAATCCCAAACCCATGGTACAATAAGCTGGTGGACATGCTTGACTCCTATCCTAAGTCCTTGCAAAACCTTTGGATAAGCCGGCATGTCCACTCTTCTCAACTCAAAAGTACGCAAAAACCGGATGAGCCAGAAGTTTCCACCGGTCAAACGCGCCCCGAGGGACCCCGCGCCCAAGGACAAGAACAGCAGGGAATACCGCGAATGGCGATCTCGCAATTCCGATCGCTACGGCGATTCAGGCCTGGCGCCCGAAGAAGAAGGCGACTATCGCAACGCACAAATCGCCTGTGCCCTGCTGAAGGAGTTTGCGCAGACGAAGAAGCAGTTCTTCCTGTCGGTTCATCAGTCGCGCCCGCACACGCCGCTCATCGCGCCGAAGAAGTACATCGACATGTACGACCCGGCGGGGATTCCCGATCCGCCCGCGCCGCCCGACGTCCAGAGCAGTCTGTATCCCCGGCGCCTGACTGTCGGCAACCCGGACATCTTCATGAGCCGGCAGCCGACGGCACGGCAGGTGAAGGAGGCCATTGCCGCCTACTATGCCTGCGTGAGTTTCGTGGACAGCAACATCGGCATGGTTCTCGATGAATTGGAGAGGCAGGGCCTCGCGGGCAACACCATCGTCTTCATCATGGGCGACCACGGATTTCACCTGGGCGATCACGGATTCTGGTCGAAGTACTCGATGCTCGAAAGCACGCGACGGGCGCCGCTGTGGGTACGCGTGCCGGGCGGGCCGGCCAACGGCCAGGTGTGCCGCGAGTTCGTGGAGTTCGTGGACCTCGTGCCCACCCTCGGCGAGCTCGTGGGTCTTGACCTGCCCAACAACCTGGAGGGGCTGAGTTTCGCACCCCTGCTGGCCAATCCGGGGCAATCCTGGAAGAAAGCGGTGTTTCTCGTGGAGAACGAGAGCAACCAGGTCGTACGCACCCGCAGATTCAGCTACATGGAATTTGGGAAAGGTCCGGTTCCCGCCGCGCTCTTCGACCTCGGGAAAGACCCGTGGGAGACAGTGAATTTGGCGGATGATCCCGCCTACGCCCAGACGCGGCAAGAGATGGCCCAACTGCTGAAGGCCGGCTGGAAGGCTGCGATGCCCGATTCGATCGCGTCGAGGTAGAGATGCAGACAAGCGTTTCCTCCAGACGCATCTACGACCGTGGAAGGGGTAGACCATGACGACAGGGGTCTTCGCGAAGTCCTGTGGCGCCAGGATGATGGCGCACGGTGCACGAATTCGTCGGGCCGTGCGCCGAGGGATTCCAGCCTGTTAGCTTCGATATTGAGATGAAAGATGAGGGGGCAAAGTGGGGGGAGGGGCCGTCCGTTGTTGAGAGAAGCCGAGACTGGGCCTAACAAGCCTGGAGAGTGGACTTCGGCGCGCAATGGCTCCGCAGGTACAGCGTGCCGGCAGGCGTCACGCCGCCTTACGGGGGATCGGGTCATTGGCCGGGTTTGCCCCACGATCGCTTCCGGCTGAGGTTTGGACCCGGGGATCGGGTTCATGGCGGGTTTTGAATCCGCCGGGGCGCATAGACACAACGCCCCGCCGTCTCACGGTAGATCCCCCGACTCCTGCGCGATCCGCCGCTGGGACCGCCCCAGCCTCGCCAGTGCCAATATCGCCTTTGCCATCGCCATCTTGAGTTGGTTTGCCATGCCGAACCTCCCGAAACCAAAATCCTACCGATTCACAGGGGTCTCTATCGCCAACCGTCGGCTCCTCGAAGTGGTTTATCTTCAACCCAGTCCGACTGGCTGCGTTTACCGTGTCGCCCTCAAGAACCTCTTCAAGTGGCTGCGTGTGGCAATCGCAAAGATGATCAAAGAGCCGTGTCAGACCTGTGGCTTCGAGGGCCCCAGGCAGTACAAACTCCATTCGTTTCGCCATCATTTGGCCAGACTCTGTGCGAACCACAACGTCGCCTACCGCAAGGCTCTCGCCTGGTTGGGGCATGGCTCATCCCAGATGCTGGACCTGTACTATCACCTGCACGATGAGGATCGCCAGCGGGCCGTGGAGGCCCTGGCAGAATCGGCCAGCACGGGGGTCGGTGAGGGGCAGGAGGATTCGACGTTCGAGGGCCATGGGCCTGTCAAGAATCGAGAAAACGCTACAAGTCCCTGAAGTACAGGGACTTGTAGAATGCCTCGCAGGAATAACGGAGTTTACTGGAACGGGGTCGAATGTTCTTCCAAGAACATCCAACCTGGGAATAATCATCCCACAACTGCGTTTCCCGTTCCAGTAAAAAATCAGGCGAGATTGATTCGGCCTGCAGGCCTCACCCTTCGGGTAGCCTCGCCGACTCGGCATCGTAATTGCTGCTGCAATTGTCAAACCCCCGGTACCATTTCGGCCCCCGGAAGACCGCCCCCTCGCCGTGGCCGAAAATCGGCACGAACAGGCCCGAACGAACAGCCGAACAGACCCTAAGGGTTCTCCTTAGGAGAGAAGTCTGATAAGTTGAGCGGCCAATTCCTGCCCTGTTCGAAAAAGACAACCCAATCGACAAACACAAACCCACTCACTCGGACATTTACTGGGAAAGACGCGC
>DATIKY010000124.1:0-2834 GCA_035476995.1 Sedimentisphaerales bacterium
ATCGCTCGCGGTCGGCGTCATCGTGGAAGATCGCCCGACGCTCGTTGCCCCGGGCCGTCACGTGATACACGGCCCCTTCGTATTCGATCCGCTGCGCCCTCGCCATGCTCCCATTCTATCCGGGCGTCGTCCGCAACGCAACCCGCAACGCAATCCCGTAAAAGCGTAAACGAAGGGCTGACGCTGGCCCCTCCCCGGACGACAACCACGATTCAGACCCAGCGTCCCTGCGGCTCTGCGTGAGACACAAACCGTAGGGAGCTATCGCCGACCCGATATCGGCCCATCAACGCTGCAAGACAGCAGACAACCGAAGGGCGAGATCTGGCCGGATTGACAGGCGGAGAGAATTCTGGCTCGGGGAGAGTGCTTCTCGCTGGACAGGAGCCCTGTATGGACAACCCCAATCCTCGGCACTGTGAGCCGACAGCAGGGTGAGGGAGCGGTACGACGTTGCCGGTGGACGGCGTGATCCGGGTGGAGTCGGTCACAGACCGGACGTCGATCGAGGTCTTCGCCAGCAAAGGTGAGGCCCCGTGCCGATGGGTATTGTCCCGCCGGAGAACAACAAACCGACGCAAACCCTCGCCGAGGGCGGCCCAGCAAAGCTCAAAGTCCTGGAAGCCCGCCACCTGAAGATAGGCCAAGCCGTGACGATTGCCCGTTCTCCAACGCGATACCAGTCAAGCGGCCGCCCCAGCAAACCGACAAAGGCGCAGCAATAAAAGCGGGTGGCGGGGATCGAACCCGCGTAGCTAGCTTGGAAGGCTAGTGCTTTACCACTAAGCAACACCCGCGTAATCGTTGATTGTGTTTTGCCGAGAGCGTATAATCCTCGATTCGGACTCTGAAAAGAGAACCGATCCAAGTTCTATGACAAGAGTTTATCGATGATGGTGCAAATGTCAAGAAAAATGAAAACGTCTGAGTGTGCGGCGGCGGCGGCGAAGGCGGCTTCGATTCGGCTGGGGGCCGTCAAGACCGAGGTCAAGAACGCCGCCCTGACCGAGATCGCCAAGGCCCTGCAGGACCGCAGCAGCGAGATCGTCGCCGCGAACGAGCGCGACCTGGCCGCCGCCCGGAAGGCCAACCTCGCGGCTCCGCTTCTCAAACGCCTCAAATTCGACCAGCCCAAGCTCGACGACGTCTGTGCCGCCATTCACAGCCTCATCAAGCTCCCGGACCCCGCCGGCCGCACCCTCTGCACCATCGAAATGGACGACGACCTCGAACTCTACCGCGTCTCCTGCCCCATCGGCGTCATCGGCGTCGTCTTCGAGTCCCGTCCCGACGCCCTCGTCCAGATCTCCACCCTCTGCCTCAAGTCCGGCAACGCCTGTCTCCTCAAAGGCGGTTCCGAAGCCGCCCACACCAACCGCATCCTCGCCGACACCATCGCCCGCGCAGGCGAATCTGCCGGCCTGCCCAAGGGCTTCCTGCACCTGCTCGAAACCCGCCAGGACGTCGCCGACATGCTCGCCCTCGACGAGCAGATCGACCTGCTCATCCCGCGCGGCTCCAACGAGTTCGTCCGCCACATCATGGCCAACACCAACATCCCCGTCCTCGGCCACGCCGACGGCATCTGCCACGTCTACGTCGCCGCCGACGCCGACCTCGACATGGCCGTCCGCCTCACCGTCGACTCCAAGTGCCAGTACGTCGCCGTCTGCAACGCCGCCGAGACCCTCCTGGTTGATTCCGCGATCGCACCCGCCTTCCTGCCCCTGGTCCACAAGGCCCTCGCCGAGCACAACTGCAAGCTCAAAGGCGACGACCGCACCCGCGCCGTCATCGACTGCGAGCCCGCGACCGACGAGGACTGGTCCACCGAGTACCTGGATTACATCCTCTCGATCAAGGTAGTAGACGGCCTGGACGCCGCGATCGACCACATCAACCGTTACGGCTCCGGCCACACCGACGCCATCGTCACGGCCGACCGCGAGAAGGCCGAGCGGTTCATGAACCTCGTCGACTCCGCCGACGTCTTCTGGAACGCCAGCACCCGCTTCGCCGACGGCTACCGCTACGGCCTGGGCGCCGAAGTAGGCATCAGCACCACCAAAATCCACGCAAGGGGCCCGGTAGGCCTGGATGGATTAGTGATTTATAAATGGAAACTGCTTGGAAAAGGGCAGATCGTAGCCGATTACACGGGCCCGAATGCAAGGAAGTTCACCCATAAGAAGCTACGTTAACCGCAGAGTACGCGGAGGACGCAGAGGTTCGTAGATGACTCAATCGGGCGACGAGCCACGGGTCACGAGACACGGATTCGTGGGCCTCGACGGCCTCGTAATCTACAAGTGGAAGTTGCTGGGAAAGGGCCAGGTCGTAGCGGACTACTCCGGCCCCAACGCCCGAAAATTCACCCACAAGAAGCTGCGATAGGTGCAGGCGATAAGTGATAGGTGACAAATCAGAAGGGAGGAAACCCAACGAGACAGTGTTGCCGGCGGGTCTACTCCGGCTTATCACTTCATTGTTGCGATGATGACTGGTACCCGTTCGCGACGTGCGGCGAAAAGAATGTTGTGAAGGAGGGGTTTTTGACTGACGCGAAACTGGGGAAGGCGGTATATCCTCGTCTATGGCAGACCAGGATGTCACGATATCGCAGTTGGTTCTGGAGATCGACCTGCTTCGCAGCCGGGTGCCGGATCTGGAGCGCATCAATGCCCAACTCCGCACCGGCAACCAGAAGCTCCAGGACCAGACCGCTCGCTTGAAACGGGATTCCTCCAACTCCTCCAAGCCGCCTTCCAGCGATATTGTCAAGCCCAAGAAGACGGGAACTGCTCGGGGAACACGCCAACGCAAGATCGGCGGCC
>DATIKY010000125.1:0-16358 GCA_035476995.1 Sedimentisphaerales bacterium
TCCTGCAGCATCCGCCGTTCCTCTTCCATCAGGGTGACAGTATACTTCTTCTTCATGATAGGTCTCCTTACCTGGGTACAACCATCCCATCGGCAAAGAGACCGGAAACTCTATATCAAATCACGCGTAACGGAGCACTACGTCGAGCGTTCGCACGTGCTGCTCGGTCGGACCGTCGATGGCGGACGAATCCGCGACGTCGTCGCCGTGGCGAAACACCTTCGCGACAAACACCAGGGCGCGGTCCCCGTCCACCTCTGCGGCCGGCGCGGAGCGGCGATCCTGGCGGCCTATGCGGCCCTGCAGGACGCAAGACGAATCGCGGGCGTCACAGCCATCGACCCGCCGGCGTCGCACATGGAGCCCGACGCCCCGCAACTACTGAACGTCCTGCGGGTGTGCGACATCCCGGACGTGCTCGGGATGCTGGCCCCGCGACCGTTGACGATCCACGGCCAGGCCGCCGACTGGGAGAAAGTGGTTCAGATCTATTAGGCGGCCGACGCTCGCGACAAGCTGCAATTCAAAGCCGCCGCACCCTAGTCGGTCCGGGACGCGACAGACGCTTCGCGCCAACGCGCCACACGCGCCAACGTTGCGATCATGGCGCGTGTGGCGCGTCCCGGTACGCGGCCGGATTTCACGGAGGCGTCGCATCGCGCTCCTCTGTCATGCTGAACGCAGTGAAGCATCCGGCATAGGCGTCATGACGTGCGTCTGTTCCCTTCGTGAGCCGGATGTTTCGCTTCGCTCAACATGACAAACGCCCAGGGTGCCCCCATGAGATCCAGTCGCACACCATACCTATGGGCATCCGGATTGCGGTTGTGCTGCGACGGTCGGTCGCGGTATCATGGCTCGACCGCTCGAAGATGATCGACCCAGGATTTTGAGGTGACGCATCATGACAACGACCGCTCCATCGCTTCGTTTAATCGCTCCGTTTTTGACGCTGGCGACCGCCTGCTGGCTGGGGCTGGCAGTTCCGGCTCGGGCCGTGGATTCCGAAAGGCTGCGGAACACGTTCGACCAGCCGCCTCGCGAGTACGCCTCCGCGCCCTTGTGGGTGTGGAACGACCGGCTCACCGAGGAGCAGATCGCCAATACGATGCGCGACCTGGCGAGCCAGGGGGTTCGCCAGGTGTTCGTGCACCCCAGGCCGGGATTGATGACGCCGTACCTGTCGGACGAGTGGTTCCACCTGTGGAAGATCGCGCTGCGCGAGGCGGAGCGGCTCGACATGAACGTCTGGATCTACGACGAGAACTCGTATCCCTCGGGCTTCGGGGGCGGGCTGGTGCCCAAGGCGATGCCGGAGTCGCGAGGCATGGGCCTGGCGATCGAGGAGAAGGAGTCGCCGATCCAGGCCGGCGCGGATCTCGTCGCGGTCTTCAAGCCGACGACCGACGGCTATGCCAACGTCACCGAGCAGGCCAAGGCCGGTTCGCTGGAGGCGGGCAAATACCTCGTCGCTTCGCTTCGCTGGGCGGGGACCTCGCCCTGGTACGGCGGGACGTTCTACGTGAACCTGCTGACTCCCGGCGTGACGGAGAAGTTCCTGGAACTGACGATGGAGCCCTATGTCAAGAACATCGGCTCGCAGTTCGGCAACCGCGTGCCGGGCGTGTTCACCGACGAGCCGCACCTGTCGCCGGCGGGCGGTCTGCCCTGGTCGAAGGACCTGGCGGAGGTGTTCACGAAGCGATGGGGCTACGACCTGATCGAGAACCTGCCCAGCCTTGCCAGACCCGTCGGCGACTGGCGGCGCGTGCGTCATAACTTCGTGCAGACCCTGCTGGACCTGTTCATCGAGCGATGGGCAAAGCCCTACTACGAGTATTGCGAAAAGCACAATCTGGAATTCACCGGTCACTACTGGGAGCACGAGTGGCCCAACTGCATGATGGCGCCGGACAACATGGCGATGTACGCCTGGCACCAGCGGCCCGCGATCGACAACCTGATGAACCAGTACAGCGAGGACGTGCACGGCCAGTTCGGCAACACGCGGACGGTCAAGGAGCTGTCCAGCGTCGCCAACCAGCTCGGGCGGACGCGGACGCTGTGCGAGGCCTACGGCGCCGGCGGCTGGGACCTGCGGTTCGAGGACATGAAGCGGATCGGCGACTGGCTCTACGTCCTGGGCGTCAACACGCTCAACGAGCACCTCTCGTACATCACGATCCGCGGGGCGAGAAAGCGGGACCATCCGCAGTCGTTCTCGTACCACGAGCCCTGGTGGAAGAGCTATCACGTGATGGCCAACTACTTCACGCGGCTGTCGATGATCCTCTCGCAAGGGCAGCAGATCAACCGCATCCTGGTCCTGGAGCCGACGACGAGCGCCTGGATGTACCAGGGCGACCGCGCCAAGCTGGGCCCGCTGGGCAGCGGGTTCCAGAAGTTCGTCATGGACCTGGAGCGCGAGCAGGTGGAGTACGACCTGGGCTGCGAGGACATCATGGCGCGTCACGGCTCGACGCAGGGCGCGACGTTCACAGTGGGCCGGCGGTCGTACGACGTGGTGGTCCTGCCGCCTGGGACGGAGAACCTCAACGCCAGGACGATGGACCTGCTGGCCGCGTACGTCGAAGCCGGCGGCGCGGTCCTGTGCTGCGGCGAAGCGCCGAGCCGGATCGACGGTCGGGAGTCGGACCGAGCCCGCAAGACAGCCGAGCGGGCCACGTGGACACGAATCGAGACCGCGGAGGTCCCCCAGAAGCTCGCGGCACAGATGAAGGCCAAGGACGGCTTCGCCATCGAGCGAGCCGACGGCGACAAAGGCATCCTGTTCCATCATCGGCGCGTGGTCGAGGACGGCGAGTTCCTATTCCTGGTCAATACGAGCATCGACGCGCCGTCGGCCGGCTCGTTCGTCGCCAGGGCCGCGAGCATCGAGCGGTGGGACCTGGATAGCGCCGAGGTGTCCCCCTATCGCTGCGGGAACGTGGAAGGCGAGGCCAGGGCCCTGTTCGAGCTTCCGCCATGCGGCAGTCTGCTGCTGTTCTTGTCGAAGAAGTCCCAGGCGCCCATGCCGATGGTCAAGCAGACGATCCGCGTGGTCGAGGCCCAGGACGAGACGCAGATCGCACCGTTGGAAGAGAACGTCCTGACGCTGGACTACGTCGATGTCACCGCAGGCGGCGAGTCGAAGAAGAACACGTACTTCTACGCGGCCAATCGCTTCGCCTTCGCCAAGAACGGGATGCCTCAGAACCCGTGGGACAGCTCGGTGCAGTTCAAGGATGAGCTGATCACCAAGACCTTCCCCGCCGACAGCGGGGTCGAGGCCTCGTACCGGTTCACGATCGAGGGTTCCGTGCCTGAGCGGCTGTGGATCGTGATCGAGCGGCCGGACTTGTATAAAGTCACCTGCAACGGTACACCGGTCTCGGCGCCCAAGGGCCAGTGGTGGCTGGACAAATCGTTCGGCAGGATCGAGATCGCCAAGACCGCCAAGGCAGGCGAGAACGTCGTGACGATCAAGGCCTCGCCCTTTACGATCTATCACGAGTTGGAGTCCGCGTATCTGCTGGGCTCGTTCACGCTCAAGGCGGGCCCATCGGGGTTCACGGTCGTCGGGCAGTCGAAGCCCGCGATGGCGCTGGGGAGCTGGAAGGCCCAGGGCTATCCCTTCTACGCGGCGGGCGTCTCGTACAGCCGCACGTACGACATTCGTGACATGAAGGCACAATACGCTGTGGGCCTGGACAAATGGTACGGCAGCGTCGCGGAGGTCCTGGTCAACGGCCGGTCCGCGGGGCACATCGTCAGTCGGCCCTGGACGTGCGACGTGACGAAAGCTCTCAAGCGAGGGACCAACACGATCGAGGTCCGCGTGATCGGCACGCTCAAGAATACGCTGGGCCCGCACCACGCCGGGACGGGCCTGGGCAGCGCGTGGCCGGGCATGTTCCAACGAGGACCCGAGACCGGCCCGCCCGCAGGCGAGCAGTATCACACGGTCGATTACGGCCTGTTCGAGCCGTTCGTGCTGAGGCAGACTGTAACGGAGTGAGCGATGCGGTTCGCGCCACACGCGCCAACTTCTGGATCATGGCGCGTGTGGCGGGTACGCGACGCGTCAGGCACCGCCTTCGATGGCCGCCGGTTCGGCACCGGGGGCCTCGATGCCCCGACGGGACAGCAGCGAGCCTTCCAGGCGGTACAGCGAGACCAGGGCCTTGAAGTAGTTGGTGATGGCCTGGATCTCGCCGATCTGGCTGGCGACGAGGTCCCGCTGGGCCTGCGCGACCAGCAGGGAAGTGGACTTGCCGACGCGGAACTTCTCGGTCTCGACGCGGAGCTTCTCCTCCTGGGATTCCCGCGTCGCGGCGGTCGCGGTGATCTGCTCGCGGGTCCGTTCCACCTCGACGTAGGCGATGCGGACCTCGACCTGTGCGAGCTGCGAGAGGTTCTCCAGGGCCTTGATCGACTGCTGTTTGCCGATGACGGCGCGGCTCTGGCGGGCCCTGGCGGCGCGGTTGCCCGCGGGCAGCTCGATGATCAGGCCGCCCTCGACGTCGTAGCTGGCGCCGTCGAGCTCGTTGGTCGCGTCGGAGAAGGTCCGGGCGTACCCGGTCTTGCCGTAGGTGATGAAGGCGTCCAGGCGCGGGAGCAGGCCGCTGCGGGTCTGCACTACCTGGAGTTCGCCCCGACGGATCTGAAGCCGCGCCTGGTTCAGGTCCGGCCGCATCCTCATCGCCACCTGCACGTGGTCCTCGACCGGCTCGAGCGGCACATCCGGCAGGGCGGTCTGATACTGGAGGACGATGTCGGTGTCCCAGTTGATCGTCTCGGAGGGGTTCAGCATGCGAAGGAGCATCAGGCGCCTCGTGGTCAGCGTCGCGCGGGCGTTGATGAGGTTCTCGCGACGCAGCGCGACCTCGGCCTTGGCGGCCGCCAGCTCCGTCTCGGCCAGGGCGCCGAGCTTGATCCGCACCTGGGTCTCGTCCATCTGTTGCCGCGCGAGGTTCAGCGAGTTCGTGTAGATCTCGATCTGCCTTTGGGCCAGCGCGTAATCCCAGTAACCCGCTTCGACCGATTGCGCCAGCAGCTCGGTGAATCCGCGCAGCTCGTACTCGGAGATCTGCGTGTCGATCGCGGCCTGGTGGACCCGCGCCAGGTTCACGCGGACGTCCCGACCGCGCAGCAGGGACTGCGTGACGGAAACGCCGGCGCGATTGGAAACGAACGTGTCGCTGTACAGTGAGGAATCGGTGTAGCTGGTCGTGGCGTCCAGGCCGACGACCGTGCCGGTGGGGAAGAGCTTGTCCAACGAGATGATGCCGGAGGCGGTGTCGGTGATGGAGCTTTCGATGCCCGATCCGGCGCGGGAGAGCCGATCGGCGACGCTGCGACGCTGGGAGGCCTGGCCGCTGAGAACCGGGTCGAAGACGGCGCGCTGCTCCTGCTCGACCGTCCGACTGATCTCGGGGCTCATCTTCTGAACGATCAGGGAGCGGTTGTTCTCCATCGCCATCAGGATCGCCCGCTCGATGTCGATCGTGAGCACAGCAGGGTCGGAGGCGAAGGACGACGCGGCGAGCAGAACGGCAAATCCGAATATCGAAATTCGAAATCCGAAACAAGCACGAAGGCTCAAAATCCAAATTTCAAAACGGCTTCTCCGGCGGGCGGCAGCGTTTCGGTCATTTGGGTTTTGAATTTTGGATTCGTTTCGGATTTCGTGCTTCGGACTTCGAATTTCTCTTCCAGGCAGCATTTCAACCCCAATCGCGATCACAGGGTACACACTACGAATGTTTCTTCTCGCTTTGGCTCTGGGCCTCGGTGCGCCAGGCGTGACGTTCGAAGATCGAATACACCACCGGCACGAACACCAAGGTGATCAGCGTGGAGCTGATCAGGCCGCCGATCACAACGCGAGCCATGGGGGCCTGCGCCTCGCCGCCTTCGCCCAGGCCCAGGGCCAGCGGGACTAGGCCGATGATCGTGGTCGAGGCGGTCATGAGGATCGGACGCAGGCGTCTGCGTCCGGCCTCTTCGAGGGCCTCGCGGATCGCCATCCCGTCCCGGCGGCGCAGCAGGTTCGTGTGATCGACCAGCAGGATCGCGTTGTTGACCACGATGCCGCCGAGCATGATGCTTCCGATGAACGATTGAATATTGAAGGTGGTGCCGGTGAAGAACAGCATGGCGATCACACCGATGGCGGCCAGCGGCACCGAGAACATCACGACGAACGGGTCGCGAAGCGATTCGTACTGGCAGGCCATCACCATATACACCAGAACCAGCGCCAGGATGCAACTGAACAGCAGCTCATTGAAGGATTTCTGCTGCTCCTCGTAGTCGCCGCCGTAGCCGATGCTGAAGCCCGACGGGACCGGGACCTCGCGCAGCTTCTCCTGGACTTCGGCGATCACCGAGCCCATGTCCCTGCCGCTGACTTCGCCGGTGACGGTGATGATACGCTCCTGATCCTTTCGCTCGATCAGCACAGGGCCTTTGCGTGGCACAGTCTCCACGACGTTGCGCAGGACGACGGGCTGGCCGTCGCTGTTGGTCAAGGTCAGATCGAGGATGTCCCGCAGGTCGGCCTTCTCCGCGTCGCGGAGTTTGACGAGGATGGTGAACTCGTCGCCCGCCTGGCGGTAGTAGCCGGCCTCGGTGCCCGAGAGGATGGTCTGGAGGGCATTGGCGATCCGCGAAACGGTCAGGTGCATGTCGGCGGCTTTCTGGCGGTCGATGACGATCTGCTCTTCCGGTCCGCCGGGGTCGCGGCTGATCCGCGTGTCGGCAATGCCCGGCACGGCGTTGATGATCTCCTGCACCCGCTGGGCCATGAGGTCGGCGGTCTTGAAGTCGTGGCCTCGGATCTCGACGACGACCTTATTGGCCTCGCTCGTGCCCATTCGCATGATGAACAGGCCCTGGCCGGCGCGGGTGCGGACCATGGTCCCAGGGATCCCGCCCAGTTTCTTTCGCAGCTCGTCGGCGATCTGCTGACTGGAGCGCGTCCGCTGGGCCTGGGGCGCCAGGGCGATGCGGATGTCGCCGGTGTGGCCGCCGCCGCCGAACCAGCGGGAGCCGCCGACGTTGACGACGACGTTGCGGATCTCGGGAACGTTGTCGTTGACGATCTTCTCGATGATCTGGAACTGGCGGTCCAGGAGGTCCAGGCGCGTGCCCACGTCCATTTCCACTTCCACGCGGACTTCGCCTTCGTCGGTGCTGGGCATCAGCTCGGCGCCGATGTAGAACGCCAGAGGCACCGTCGCCCCGAGCAGAGCCGCCGCGCCGATCACGACCACCGCCCGGTGCTTCAAGCCCGTGTGAAGGAGGCTCTTATAGCCGTTCTCCAGGCCTGTCAGGAGCCGACCGCTCGCCTCGTATAACCGCCGGTTCAGCGTCCGCCTGGTCCGGGCCTCCGGCGAATCAACCCGCAGGACCTTGGCGCAGAGCATCGGCACCACGGTCAGCGCGACCGCCAGGGAACAGATCAGCGAGAACGTCACGACGATGGAAAGTTGCTTGAACATCACGCCGGACATGCCCCGCATGAAGACCAGGGGCAGGAACACCACAACCGTGGTCAACGTGCTGGCGACCACTGCCGCCGTGACCTCGTTGGCGCCGTCGACCGAGGCCCGCTCGATCGGCTCTCCCCCCTCGTGAATGCGATAGATGTTCTCGAGCACGACGATCGCGTTGTCCACGAGCATGCCGATGCCCAGCGCCAGACCGCCCAGCGTCATGATGTTCAGCGTCAGCTTGCTGAAGTACAGCAGCGCGAACGTCGCGATGATCGAGACCGGGATCGCGGTCGCGATGATCACGGTGCTTCGGATGTTCCGCAGGAAGATCAGCAGGACCGCGACGGCGAGCAGACCGCCGTAGAGGGCCGAGCTGCCGACGTTGCGGATCGAGTTCTTGATGTACTGCGACGTGTCGATGATCGGGACGATCCGGATCTGGGGGATCTCCTGGTTGATCTTCTCGAGCTCCGCCAGCGCGCCGCGGGCCACGTCCACGGTGTTCTTGCCCGATTGCTTGTTCACCATGAGTCGGATGCCGGGCTCGCCGTCGACGCGTACGATCCGCGTGATCTTCTGCCAGGAATCCTCGACCCGTGCGATCTCTCGCAACTGGACCGGCGCGCCCTGTCGGATGGCGATGACCGTGTCCTGCAACTGGCGAAGGTCGGTGTACTCGCCGGGCGTGCGGATCGTGATCTCGTAGTTGCCCTTCTCGATCGTGCCGGCCGGGACGTTCACATTGCCCGCGCGGATCTGCGAGATGATCTGGTCCAGCGGAATCGCCAGGGCGTTGATCTTGGCCGGATCGAGGCTGACGTGGATCTCGCGTTCGAGGCCGCCGAAGATGTCGACCGCCGCGACGCCGGGGACGCGCTCCAGGCGGTACTTGACCTGGTCCTCCAGGATCAGGCGTGTCTGAACCGGGTCGAGCCGGCTCGAAGCGCCCAGGATCAGGATGGGAAAACTGGCCAGGTCGAACTTCCGCAGGGTGGGCCGGTCCGCCTCGTCGGGAAGCCGGCCTGCGACCCGGTCCAAGCGGTCGCGGATGTCGTTGGACGCGGTGTCCAGGTCCGTGCCCCAGGTGAACGTCACTCGGACGCTGCCCTGGCCCTCGACGGAGGTGGAGGTGAGCTCCTCGACGCCGGGGACCGCGCTCATCGCCTGCTCGATCGGACGGGTGATCAGCTCCTCGATCTCCTCAGGCCCTGCGTTCGCATACGAACAGGAGATGCTGATCGTCGGGTAGGAGATGTCGGGCATCAAGTCGATGGGCAGGCGAAGCAAGGAGATGCCGCCCAGCACGACGATCATCATGACCACCATGATCGTGAAGATCGGCCGGTGGACGGAGAACTGCGAGATCCTCATGGCCGGCCTCCCTGCGTCTTCGTGCCGAGGGCATTTTGCCCTTGTTCCTCTCGCGCCGGCAAGGTGCCGGCGGGACGCAAGGGCGGGACGCCCTCGCCACGGTCGCCCGCGGCCTTCGGAAGGATCACTTTGCCGCCGTCTTCGAGCAGGTGGTTGCCCAGGGTGACGACCTGGCCCGCCAGCGCGGGTTCCCTCACCTCGGCGGTCTGGCCGTTGAGGATGCCGGTCGTAACGGGCACGAAGCGCGCCCGCAAGACCGGCTCCTGCGATCCGTCGCTTTCCACGAGGAACACGCCCTCTTTCCCGTCCCGGCGGACCAGCGCCTGGATCGGAACGAGCGTCGCGCCCTCATGGCGGGCGAACTCGACCTGCGCGCGGATGAACATGCCCGGCTTGAGCAAGTGGTCCGGGCTGGCGATCGAAATCTCGACGCGGGCCTGGCGCGAGGTCTCCCGAAGCAGCGGCGCGATCCGACGGATGGTCCCGCGGAAGACCCGGCCCGGATAGGCGTCGGTGGTCACCTCCGCTTCCTGGCCCGCGATCATCTTGGGATAGTCCCGCTCGATCACGAAAACCACCGCCTTGAGCGGGTTGTTTTCGAGAACCGACACGATCGGCTGGTTGACCGAGACCAGGGCGCCCTCGTCGACGAACCGCTCGCCGACCACGCGATTGGCGTCGCCGGTCTCCCAGAAGGCGCGGACCTGCGTGTAGGAAAGCTGCAATTGCGCAGCTTGGAACGCCGCTTCCTTCTGAATCATCTGGGCCTGAGCGACCTTCAACCTCGCCTGGGCGGCGCTGTAGGCCCCCGAGGAGGTGTCCAGCTCCGCCGCCGAGGCGATCTGCTTCTCGCGAAGGGCTATGACCCGCTCGTACTCGCGCTGGGCCAGTTTCAGATCGGTAGCGGTGCTTTCGGCGTTGGCCTTGGCGACCTGGAGCTCAGCCCCCGCCTGCTCGACCTGCCGACGAAATTCCTCATCGTTGAGGACCGCGATCACGTCGTTGCGAGCGACGCTGTCGCCAATATCCACGAGGAGTTCTTTGATCCAGCCGGCGGCCTTGGGCGCGACGACGAACTGTGACTCCGGCATGAGCGACCCGGTGAACACTCCGACGTCTCGAATCAATCCGGTTCGGACGGGCTGCGTCTCGACCGCCACCGGCGCATCCGGCCTGCCTTTCTGTTTCGTGTCGGACGCCGCCGCAATCCGCTTCTGCGCCTGCCAGATCGCCAATGCCAGAACCGCCAGGACCACAACCCCCAGAAATGCCTTCTTCATCGTTCTCTCGCAGAACCTCTGCACCTTTGAATCATCCCTCGCGCTTGGCAGACCCGATCCGCAGAGCCCGCGCCGCGAGCACGGAATCATCGTACCAGAATCCCGCCCGGCGTCTACCCGAGGAGGCGAGAAAATCGATGGGCCCCGCAGAAACGGACGAACAGCAAGGTCGGAGCGTTATTTCTCGGACCCGGCCGGCTCTTTCGGGGGATGGGCGTGGGCGCGGGTCTTGGGCCCCAACAGGAAGAGCTGGCAGATCCAGCCGACCGCGGTCATGCCTGCGAACGTCCCCGGCAACACCCACGGACGCGGACCGATCTCCGAGATCAGCGCCATCCCCGCGCCGAGCAACGCGGCCTGGGCGCCCAGGAGGATCGTGGTCGTGCCAACGATGCTGTAGGCCAGCGCGATCAGCGCCTTTTTGACCAGCCAGACCAGGAAGACCGCGACGATGCCGCCGGCCAGCACGGACAGGCCCACCTTCCACACGTGCGGCTCGACCGCCTGCCAGGTGTTGTCCAGCATCGCGCGGAGCCGCTCGCGGAAGCTCTGCTCCTTGGTCATCTGGTCCACGTAGTTCAGCCGCGCGCTCTGGTCCATGTTCGTGAACGACTGCATCGGCATGCGGAACCCCGTCCTGGTCTCGGCGACCGCCGCGGGCTCGGCCTGTTGCGGGGCGATCCGGTCCAGCACGACGACCACGTAGCCTGCCCCGCTGACCGATGCGATGACCAGCACAGCCAGCACGAGCATCAGCGCGTTGCGAAGCAGGACCGAAGCCGTAGCCAGGACCGCCGCGCCGATGAGCATGCTCAGCCACAGGTGAAAGTCCAGCCACTGCCCGACCAGCAGGCCCGCGACCGAGCCGACCACCGCGCCCAAAAGACCGATGATCACCGAGCTGTAGCGGCTGCCCCCCAGCCACAGCACCAGGCCGATCAGCAGCATGGGAGCCCCGATGCCCAGCAGCGCCAGCGTGTTCAGACTCAGGAACAACGTCTCGATTCGAACGAGCAATTCATACATGATGGCCTACCCCTAATGGAAAGCACGAAGCTCGAAGCTCTTCTTCACGAAGCCCAGCGATTCGAAAATCGCGTAAGGCAGGTACAGGAACGACGTATAGTGTACGGCGCCAGGCGCAGCGGGTCGGTCAGGATCTTCTCGTGCAGCTCGCAATAGACGCTCTCGCCGCTGATGCCCATCGCCTGGATCTCGTCGACGTAGTCCTTGAGTCCGGGCTCGGTCGAGTGCAGAGCAATGTCGGCCATGCTCCCGCCCGCCAGACCCAGCACCGCGCAGCGGATGCGAGGATCGGCCGCCGCGACGAGGCTGGCCTTGATCCCGCCCAGGCTCAGGCCCAGGGCGCCGATCCGATTGGGATCGACCTCGGGCCGCGTCACGAGGTAGTCGAGCACCTGGCGGTTGTCCAGGACGGTCTGGCGGAAGTAGGCTTCGACTTCGTCGGCGCTCTGCGTTTGCTCGATCTCGACGTCGCGATTGTGCACCAGAGCGCAGTGGATCCCGCGCGGCGCAAAGACGTAGGCGAAACTCTCGACGGAGAAGTCCACGCCGCCGGAGATCGGCAGCATGAGCACCGTCGGATGTCGCCCCGGCCTGGTGTTCCTGTAGTAATCGACCTTGATGTCCTCGTCGCCGTAGAGGTTCAGCGTCGAGGGGAACTGGATTCGCAGGACGTCGTAGCTCTTCTTTTGCTTGCGGACCTCGACCGTCGGCTCGACCGTCCGCGGCGGATAACTGTAGTAGGACTTCCTCGCAGGCGGCATTTCCTTTGGCCCGGCGTATTTCTTCGCCATCCCTGAAGGCGCGCACGAGGCGCACAGAGCCATCGAGCCCAGCAGCAGCAAGCCGCAGCCAATCCTCGTCACGCGACGCCTCATCATGCATCAGGTCCCTTCATAGCACGCGATTCAACGAATCCTGCCGCCAGCATACCACATTCAGCAAGGGGGAAAAGCCTTTATCGCCAGCGGCATCCATGTCCCATTCGTCCTATCCGTCCCATAGGTCCTATTTCCTTATCCGCGGATCGCTGTACAATGGTCGCGGTTCGAGGCCAGAGGTTCGTCGCGGAGACCCACGTGAATTCGGATGAGGAATTGCTGGAGCAGGCCAGGACCGGCAGCGTCGAGGCGTTCGAGACGCTCCACCGCCGGCATCGGGACTGGGTCTATCGACTCGCCTGGCGCTTCACCGGCAACGAAGCCGACGCCCTCGACGTCCTCCAGGAGACCTTCGCCTACCTCTTGCGAAAGCTCCCAAACCTCCGCCTGACCGCCGCGATGACCACCTTTCTCTACCCGGTCGTCAAGCATCTGTCGCTGAACGTTCGTCGTGCATCATGCGTCGCGCGGGATGCGTCGGAAAGACTGGCCTCCGCAACGCAGGACGCAGGACGCAGAACGCACAACGCACGACGCATCGCGAAGCGAGTTGGCCGCGGCCCTTGCGACACTGCCCGCCGACCAGCGGGAGGTCGTCCTCATGCGATTCCTCGACGACATGAGCCTCGCCAAACCCCGCCGGCTGATCCTGCCTATCCGTTGGGCCGGCGTCGCCGCCGCAGCGGCCCTGGTCGCCCTCGGCGTGTTCCTGTACACCGGGCCCGACTCCAACAATCATCCATCATCAATCCGCAGCGGAGCGGCGGCTTGATCTCGACGGCAACGGCCGCGTGGACATCCTCGACGCCTTCCGACTCGCCAAGGGCATCGAGTCCCGCGGCCCGACTACCGCCGAATGGGACGTTAACGGCGACGGCCGCATCGACCGCGACGACGTCGACGACGTCGCCTTCGCCGCGGTGCGGCTGGACAAGGGGGTCTGACAATGAAGAGGTTCGCAGGGAGAAGTTCGAAACCCACTCTCTTGGCCATCTTGGTCGCGTCGTGCGTCTTGGCCCCGCAGGTCGTCCAGGCACGCAAGCCACAACCGGCACAGGTCCGTTTCGCTCCGGTGCACGTCTACCTCGATCCGGCGGGCAGCCCCTTGGCGGCGTACCAATTCGAGCTCGTTTGTAGTGTGCCCGTAAGGGCATATTCTCCCACAGACGGGGAGGATAACGCCTCACGGCGTCACTACGAACGCCGGATCAAGATCGTCGGCGTCGAAGGCGGCGAGCACGTCGCGTTCAAGGAGGCCCCGTACTACGACCCGGCGGCCCTCATGAACGACCGGATCATCATCGCCGCCTTCAACACGGGCTCGAACCTGCCGACCACGCGAACCCGCATCGCCACGATCCACCTGCAAATCACAGGCGACGTCGAACCGAAGTACGCACTGAGTCTGACCACCGCCGCCGACGCAAACGGCGAGAACCTGCCCGTCGAAATCACCTTGGAAAAGGGAGAACGAAAGTGAAAACCAGGGCCATCCTCGCATCGATCTCGCTTCTGATCGTTCTGACCACCGTCGCAGTCTGGCTCGTGAGCTGCTCTTCACGCGGACAGAAACCAGCAACAGCCGAACAACAACGCCTTCCCGGAACTCCCCATTCGCAAACACCCCAGCGCGCGGAAGGGTCGGAGAGTCTCGCTCAGCACGAGACCGCATACTCCAAGGATTGGCGAGACCTCCTCAATAGCTCAGCAGAAGAGTCCCACGGTGTACGCCAAGGAGACACGGAACTGGAATACTTGGGTGGCTGGGATAGGAAAGGTCTGGATGGCGACGTTGGCGGAATGATGGAGGCAAGGCGCGGGAGCGGTATCCCGCAACCGGCCACACAGGGACACCCCACCGAAACCATGCTCCGCGGGCACCGGCCCATCGTGCCCTCAGACGGGTCCTTGCTGGCGAGCGTGACGGAAGATGAAATCTGGGTGATCGCGAAGGAGAAGGCATCGCGGCAGGAGGGGTCGGAGTATCAGACGCCGGGATCGGGGGCGATGATGGTGGAGAGGGGGCGGAGAAGGTGCCGCTGCCGGACAACGCCGCGGTCAATGAATTCATCATGGTCATCGGGGATCGGCGGATTCGCGGCATCATCCGCGAGCGACAGGAGGCTGAGGAGATCTATCGCGAGGCCCGCCGGCAGGGCCACGTCGCCAGCCTGCTCACCCAGGAGCGGCCGAACATCTTCACGCAGAGAGTCGCCAATATCGAGCCCGGCAAACAGATCGACGTCAACATCAAATACTTCAACACGCTCGCCTACGCCGACGGCTGGTACGAATTCGTCTTCCCGATGGTCGTCGGTCCGCGGTTCAACCCGCCCGGCTCCACTGACGGCGTCGGGGCAGTGGGGCGCGGCAAGATCGGGCTTTCGGGACAGTCCACCGAGGTCCAGTACCTCAAGACCAACGAGCGAAGCGGCCACGACATCTCGCTGGCGGTCGAGATCGACGCAGGCGTCAAGATCGAGGAGGTCGCCTGCTCCAGCCACGCGATCAGAAAGGACAACGACCGCTCCGACGGTTCAAAGTGGCGGGCGACACGGTCAAGTCCGCCCTCGTGACGCATCGCGACCAGCGGGGCCGTGTCGCGGACGTCCCGTCCGCGAATCGAGGGCAGGATGCCCTCGACACGAGGGGGTTCTTCACGCTGATGCTCTATCCGCCGGAGGATTTGAAACAGCTCAAGCGCGCCCCGATGGAGATGGTCTTCGTCCTGGATTGCTCGGGCTCCATGAATGGCGAACCCATCGCCAAGGCCAAGGACGCCATCAAACGAGCCCTGCGAAAGCTCGAACCCGACGACACGTTCCAGGTGATCCAGTTCTCGATGAGTTCGTCGAAGTTCGGTCGCGACCCCGTTCCCGCAACGCCCGACGAAATCCGTCAGACGCAAATCCTGGGCGAGATCCACCAGCGACTGGGCTCGGCGCGGATCTTCAGCTTTGGCGTCGGCTCCTCCGTCAACCGCTACCTGCTCGACCGCATGGCCAAGCTGGGCAAAGGCGCCGTCGCCTACCTCGGACGGGGCAACAGCGGCGCCGAAGTCGTGGACCAGTTCTACGACCGCATCAGCCATCCGGCCCTCACGGACGTGCGGATCGACTGGGGCGACCTCGACGTCACCGACGTCTATCCCCGCCGGATACCGGACCTGTTCGTCGGGCGGCCGATCATCGTGACCGGTCGCTTCAAAGGTCAGAAGGGCACAGCAATCCGGATTGCAGGCCGCGTGGGCGAGTACGAGGAGGAGATCCGCATCCCGGTGAAATTCGACAACCGGTCCACACACCCAGGCATCGCCTGCGTCTGGGCCCGCAAGCGGATCGAGGACCTCGCAACCCAAGCAACGTACAACGCCAGTTCGAGCCTGCCCAACGAGATCAAGCAAACCGCCCTGGAATACGGCCTGATGAGCGCGTACACTGCCTTCATCGCGGTCGACTCGACGCGGACCACCGCGGGCGCCCACGGCGTGACGGTCGCAGTCCCCGTCCCGGTCCCCGAGGGCGTCCGCTACGACACGACCGTGCGGGACTGATCGAAAGGGAGATGGCTATGCCAAGATGGTTCGGATCGAAGAGGCTGACGCGTCCGGTGATTCTGTTGCTTGCTGTGGCGGCTCTGATCATGGCGGCATGTGTCGCACCAATGCTCCTCCGTCCTCGCGAGGCTCCACATCAGGCATCCTCCGCACCGGTGGTGGTCCATTCGGCTCAGGAGGTCGATTCGAAGAGCCTCCAGCAGACGGTGGTGGTCGCCACGCTGGATTGCCCGCTGGCGGAGCATAAGAACGCGATCTGGTGCTCTACGTTCCAGATGGCCTGGGACAAGTTCAAAGGCGACATCATCGGCGAGCCGATCGAAGTCCTCGGGGCCGTGCCGCTGGCAAGCCGCCTGAATCGAGCGTCGTTCCCCACCCGCGATATCGGGCCCCAGTCGTATTACGTGAACGCCGGCTTCGTTGACCGCGGCATCATCGGACAGATTCAGAGAGACATGGCGAGTCGTTTCCCGTCCGAACCGGCGCCCCATTTCGACGACAGGTATAGAACGCTGCCTGGGGTCGCTCTCGCCTATGCCTACTTGAGCGTCGATGTCGGGTTCACACACGCGTATTACGTCGACAATACTCCCCTCGTTTTTGCCGCACCCTCTGTGTCAGAATAGATGAGACAATTCCTTGCCGAGAATTAGAGTAGAGGGCAAGGAGATTGGGATTATGCTGGATGGTATGGATACGAAGCAGAACAGGAGGTTGTTGGCCACGGAGAGAGGGGAGCCGCAGCGCA
>DATIKY010000126.1:0-6038 GCA_035476995.1 Sedimentisphaerales bacterium
CCGCCTCAGTCGGCCGCAAGGCCTTCTGACACTCACGATCAGTGCCAACACTTGGATCAAAACGCGCCTGTTACAGATCCTCAATCAAATCCCAGCCAACGTCTGACCCGTCCATGTTTATGCAACGTTAGGGTCAACTCACTTCCGGGCTTTGCCGCAGAAGATAAGAAAGCGTGGCGTGCATTCATCGAGGTACAGCCACATAAATGGAAGAGAGGCGGAGACAAGGTGGACGAACATGGGTTCACTCTTGACGCGGATGGGCATCGGATTATGGAAAAGGATAAGCCCTACTGGGTGGAAGTGGTGGGGTTGGCCGGATACTATGAGACGGGACAGAACCCTGGATACGAGACAATGGCGCAAGCATATGCGGCGGCAGTCAAGGGAATTAGTTTTTGGCGGTGTTACAAGCTGGGACAGGGACGCACGGTTCCTAGGGATTGGTGGACGAGCGATACGTACATGGCCCGCGGTTCCATATATCGCGATGACAAGCCGTATTATTACGATGGTGATGTGCCTTTGTTCGGACTATGAAGGATACGATGCATATAACCTGACGTGGTATGGACTTGGCAAATACTCTTTCTGACTCTGATCGGGGACGTGTTTATGGATAGCCTCATGCGAATTATGTCAACCATCACGTTGGCTCTATGTGTAGTAGCCGGCTATGGACCACGTGCTGCCATGGCCAGCGTTGCAGCACCTCCAAGTCCGGACAATGCGGCTCTGGTCTATTATCAAGCATTCCTCCTTCATCCCGGTGCCACTAGCAGCGGCATTCCTGCATCGATATCGCATGCGGTTTTCAGGGACCTTGATTTGCCGCAAGAGGTCAGAGAATACGTCAGGAAGCACGATGGTACAATTGATCTGATAAGAGCTGCCTCCCGTATAGAGCACTGCGATTGGGGAATGGATGGCCTGTTGAAAGCGCAGGCGTCGAGTCTGGTGACTGCTCAATCGCGGTATGCTGTGTTTCTCGTCTGCTCCAGTGCTCGCGTTCTGGCTGTCGACGGGGACTATCGATCCGCACTGGCTGATGCACTTGTGGCCCGGCGAGTTGCCACACATCTTGTCAAAGGGTCGAGCTTGTTCTTTGCGGAATCTATCTCTCTGGATGGATGGGCCCTGCAGTGCATTCAGTGTATTCTCGGTACCATGCCTCCAAATGAGGCGACGCTGGGCGTTTTAGAAGGGGAAATGCTCTCAAGTCCGCCCGTCTCTGATGAGCTGTGGTCAAAGTTCGACAAGGCCTTTGAACGGAACCTATGGCAATGGCGCACCCAGCCCAATGGCTTCCCACGTATTAGGGATCAACTACTGCGGTGGGCCTCCAGTAAGGTAACCTCTGGAAATGATCCTGCGATGAGTGATGAGGATCTACTCGAAATGGTTCAGAAGCCTTTTGTCGCATCTTGGCATTCCGTCCGTCATACATTAGCTAGTGACATGCCCTATGAGGAAACATATGCCCGTCTTGAACAATTGGCAAACGAGCTTCGGGAGAAGTGTCTTGCGGAGCCATCTGGATTCAGGTATCTGTATCCATCGGTGAACCTCGAAGGGGTACCGCACTTGTACAACATCAAGCTTGCACATCGAAGCCATGTGAACGCGATCGTGGCAGCCATCGAGATCTACCGTGCATATGCTACCACTGGCCAATTGGTACAAGAGCTCTGGGATAGTCTGCCCAGAGATCCTTACAGCGGGAAAGCTTTTATATATGAGCAAACGACGAACGGCTTCGTCCTTCGTTGTCGAATCAAGCCGACAGATCAGACTGAAGCCTGGAAGTACGAGTTCCATGTGAGCGAGGATGTCCCGGTTGTCGTTGGGGAAGAACGGGTTCAAGCATTGAAATAGTCCGTAGCGAGGGTGACATGACCCGGTCTTTGCCTGCCGCCCCTGCGGCCGGAGGCGGTCTTCCGGATGACACAGCGAATCGGTTACTTGCCCTTGACAATTCGACGAGTTCCGGGCAGACTGTTTGTCGGAATTGTCGATTGATGAAGGATGCTGGATGATCGAGGCGGGTCTCACACAAAGCCGCAGAGCCGCAAAGGTCGGATTCGAACCCGATCCGGCTGGCCTTCGTGTCTTTGTGCCTTCGTGCGAGTCGATCTTCTACGACCACGACTCGGCCCGCAGCGGGGATATTGGCGACGACCAGGAGACCTGGCTGCAGACGACGGTGACCGGTCCGGGCACGCTGACCTTCGACTACAAGCTCTCGTGCGACGCCGGGGACGAGTACGCGTTCTCCATCGACGGTCAGTACCGTTCCGGCCGGGCCGGCAGCAAGGATTGGACAGAATCGGGCCCCTGGACGATCAGCGGCGCGGGTGTGCACACGATCCGCTGGAAATTCATCAAGGACAGCAGTGGCTCGTCGGGTTCGGACTGCCTGTGGATCGACCGCATCCGCTGGACGGGCGCGATGCCCGACGGCGAAGGCTGGGACCGGATCGAGTACGCGTACGACGCCGCGGGCCAAGGACCTCGGCAGGGGACACGCCCGGTTGGAGAGCAGCGACCCAGATCTCCTGGTATGGCGAGCCCACACTGAAGGCCAGGTCCGCTCCCGTCGGGGACCAGGAGACACTTTGAATCGGGCCATCAAGGACCCTGGAAAACTCCCTGCTCATTAGATCATAGAACCACAGGCCGGCTGGCTGTTTCGCTGGATTGCCGCCGCCCAGGCAGATTTCGTTGCCTGTGAGGGACCAGGCGGTCACGCCCCACGACAGGCAAGCCAATGGGCAGGTCGCGACCGACGATTGCGAAGCCAGGTCCTTGATCTTCAACGATCCGCCTTCGAAATACGCCACCTGCCGATTGTCCGGCGAGACCGAGGGCAGAACATTCGAGCACGTCAAGATTCGCTTGGGCTTGGCGGTTTGACCCACAAGGGCAAGGGAACAGAGCATTCCATCCCCGCGCGACAGATAATAGAGGTGTTCAGAATCACAGCCCCACGAAGGCCAACTGCCCTGCGTCAGGCAACGAGGTTCCGTGCCGTCGGCGTTCATGAGCCATACCTGTTCGCCTGTCTCCGGAGGTTGCTTGCCCTCGTCCCCGGCAGCGGCCAACTCCTCTGGTCGCAGACCCTCGCGGTCGCGAACGAAGGCGAGGTATCGCCCATCAGGCGACCAGCGTGGGTCCTTGCCAGGGACGATCAGCAGATCGGTCTCCTTCGTGGCGGGATCGAAAATCGCCACACCGCTTCTGCCCTGCACGCCCAGACTGAACGCCAGCTTCGTCCCATCCGGCGACCACGCCGCGCTGAAACCATTCGTTGTGACCCGCCAGCCCTTGGCGGCCAAGCCCCGATACGTCTCCTCCGCTTCCACCATCGGCAGGAAGGCCGCCCCCGTCGGCTCGCGGTCCGCCGGATGCCAGGACCGCCCGCTTTCCAGCGTGTCGAAGACGTATTTTGCGCACCAGTCCTGGAACTTGCTGCGGGCGCCATAGCCGGCACTGGTGATCTGGCGAAACAACGTTGTCGCCGCCTCATATTCCCCCAGACCCGTCAAACCACAGAAAATGTAGTATTGGAAGATCGGCTTGTCCTGCCAGACTTGGAGGCACTCCTGGGCCTCCGCAATGACCCGTTCGAAGTTCTGCATCCGCAGTAGCGTTTCACACCGCTGAATGCACAATTCCGCGTGCTGTGCCTCCCCACGCCCTGTGAGGGCAAGAGCGTTGTCATATTCGACAATCGCTTCTCGGTGCTGGCTTAATTCCCGCAGTGCCGCCGCACGGAGGGAATGCCCCAGCGGATCACGCGGCCGCAGGATCGTCATGACCAGAGCGTCATCCCGCAGGCGGTCGTACTTCCGCGACGCGTAATATGGATAGGCGCGGAGGCGTCGAGATTCGTAGTGACCGGGATCAAGCTCCAAGGCCTTGTCGAGGGAAGCCAGTTGCTCCTTCACGGTCAGCGCGGTCATCGCCCGCAGGAAATAGGCTTCCGCCGTTTCCGGGAGCAAGGCCTCGGCCTTCTTGCGGTGCTCTTCGATCTCTGCGAGTTTCTGAGCGTCCGACGAGCCACTCTCCCAGAGGATGCGGGCCAGGAGCGAATGAGCGGCGCCGGCAACTTCAGGCTTCTCATTGAGAAGGCCACCCAGCACGGCCATCGCCTCTTTGGGTTGGCGATTGTCCACGAGGATCGTGGCCTCCAGAAGCCGAGCCTCCGGCCCGACGTGCTTACTCTTGCGGATCGGGTAGATCGTCGCCAGGGCCGCTTCGCGTTCGGCCTTGGCGTACTGCTCACGCGCCTGGGATAGGATGCCTCGATGCTTGAAGCCTTCAGCCTCCGCCAGTTGCGTCCGGTCTCGGTTCCACATCGAAAGAATGCTACCTACTGCGACCGCCGCAGCCGCAACAACCACGATGATCGCGACTTGGACTCGATGCCGACGCAGGAACTTCCGCAGACGATACGCCACGCCGGGACCTCGCGCCAGGACGGGTTCGTGCTCCAGATGCCGGCGGATGTCCTCGGCCAGACCGCCGGCGGTGTCATACCGCCGGGAACGGTCCTTTTCGAGGGTCTTCATGACGATCCAATCCAGATCGCCCCGGACCTGCTGATAGGGTGTGTGGGGCACACCTGTGGCACCCCCGCCCTCGGGGGTGACCCCAGTTCTCCCAGCCGAGGGCGGCTGGGCTACATGAGCGGTCCGGATGCGTGTCGAGGGTTTGACCGGTTCCTGCTCCCGGATCACCCGCTGCATCTCGACGTAACCTGCCTTGCGCAGTTCCTCTTCGCTGAATGGGGTGGTCCCGGTCAGAAGCTCATAGAGCAGCACGCCCAGCGAGTAGATGTCCGTTCGCGTGTCGATATCCAGATCGCTCAGTTCCGCCTGCTCGGGGCTCATGTAGGCGGGGGTGCCGATCAGGTGCGCGTAGCGGGTGAAGAGCGTCTTTTCCGTCAGACGCTGGTTCGTGGCTTTGGCGATGCCGAAGTCGATCACCTTGGGCACGGGCTTGCCGTCATGGTGTGTGACCATGACATTCGAAGGCTTGATATCCCGGTGGATAATCCCCTTCTGGTGGGCATGCTGGACCGCGTGGCACACCTGAACAAACAAAGCCAATCGGTCCTTGGTGTTCAGATTATTCCCATCGCAGTACTCGGTAATCGAGACACCCTGGACCAGTTCCATGACAAAGTAGGGTCGTCCGATCTCGGTCGCCCCGGCGTCCAGGACCTTGGCAATGCTGGGATGGTCCATCATCGCCAAAGCCTGCCTCTCAGCCCCAAAACGGGCAATCACCTGGCGGGTATCCATGCCCAGCTTGATGATCTTAAGGGCGACTTTCCGCCGGATCGGATGCTCCTGCTCGGCCATGTAGACGACTGCCATGCCCCCTTCCCCGATCTTCTCCAGCAGCTTGTAGCGACCGATGACGGTGCCTGGACCTTCACTAATCGGGGATGACAGATCGTGAGCCACGCCTTCCTCAAAGATGGGGATATCCAGGAAGGCATCCGCATCGTGGTGTCGGAGCAGAGCCTGGACCCCGGCAAGCAGCTTCTCGTCGGCCCTGCAAGCGTTCTGCACATAAGCGTCTCGTTCCGGACGGCTCTCGATCTGAACTGCTGCGTCGAAAATGGTCTCTTCCGGCTTTGGTTCTCGATCGGGCATTTCGGCACCTATTCAGTAAGGCTTCATATTACATCGCGTAAAGCGAACAGGGATCGGGCCACCAATTTCCGAAAATTCTCGAAAAACTTGATTACTCCCAGGACAGCAGCCTTTGGATGGCCTAATCCATCTCACGTAGCAGCCATGCACGCGCATACGACCAGTAGCGTTTGGCCGTGGTGGGAGAGATTCCGAGCATTTCCGAGGCTTGGCCCACGGTCAATCCGGTGAAATAACCCTAACGTTGCATAAACATGGACGGGTCAGACGTTGGCTGGGATTTGATTGAGGATCTGTAACAGGCGCGTTTTGATCCAAGTGTTGGCACTGATCGTGAGTGTCAGAAGGCCTTGCGGCCGACTGAGGCGGCCCGCA
>DATIKY010000127.1:0-4672 GCA_035476995.1 Sedimentisphaerales bacterium
CGGCCGCATCGAGCCACGGGTCCTCAAACGCCGTCGCCACCGCTACCCCCTCATGCAACGACCCCGAGAGCAACTCCGTGAGCAACTGCAGAAAACATAAACCCCTGGTATCGCACGCCTTGTGGACGGCAGTGCCATTCGTACATGACCGGTTTCCTTTTCGTCTTGGCCGTGATCTTCGCGTACATCTCACAGACGTCGATCACCTGGCTCAGCCCCATGACCTCCGTCGCGTTGAGCGGCGTGTTCTCCTCGATCAGCGTCTCCATCGCTTCGAGCCCGGCGGCGGTGGCGGGGATCTTGATCATGATGTTCGGGCTCATCTGACGGTTCTTGCGTCCCTCTTCGATGATGACCTGCGGGTCTTCCTCGTGGATCGGGTCGCCCTGGATGCTGACGTAGCCGTGGGCGCCATCCGTCTGCTCGTAGACACTCATGAACGCTTCGGCCACCCGCTGGACGAGCTTGCGTTGGAGAATGCACTCGACCTCGTTGTCGTCCCGGCAGTCGGCCAGGATCTCATCGAGCAGGGCCAGAGCGTGCGTCCCACCCGTCTGGTGATTCAGCATTTTCCAGGTGTACGACGGATTCTGCGTGCAACCCGTCGCCCCGGCGGCGATGGCCGTCCGCGCCTCTTCGGGCGTGACGTTATTGATCCACATCCTGGTCGGCGTCAGCGCGGCGACCCGATGGAAGTAGTCTTGTTGCATCGGTCGGTTCCTTTCCACTACGGTTCGATGGCGATTGCGCGGACGGGCGAGCCGTCTCCCCCGACGATCCTCAAAGGAAACGCCATGAATGTCACTTTGTCACGGCCAATCTGGTCCAGATTGGCCAATCCCTCTACGACGATCACACCGGCGCCGAGCAGCACCGTGTGCACGGCCGTCAGTTCCTCGATGTTGTTGACGTCGGCTATGGACGGAGGCTCAACCCCCAGCAGACGCACGCCCTTCTCGATGCACCACCGCGCCAACTCGATGCTGACTCTCGGCAGGGCGTCTCGATACGACGGGTTGCCGATGTGTCGGCTCCAGCCGGTGCGCAGCAGCAGTCCGTCACCGGCGCAGACGTTGTCTTTCGTCCGGCCCAGATGTCCGACGCCGATCAGGGCGCGAGGTTCGATTCCCGTCAGGTCCGCCACCCAGGCCGGCCCCATGCATCGGTGCAAGGGGATTTGATCGATGGTCTCGTCGGACACGCCGAAATGGAGGGGCGCGTCCATATGCGTGCCGCAGTGCGAGTACAAACCGAGCGTGGCGGCATTCCAGCCGTCGTGTTCGAGCGTTCGCGCGGGCTCGATGGTGAACCCTGTGAGGCCGGTTTCCAGGGGCACGGTCAAGTCGATGATGCGAGTCATGGTCTTCCTACAACGTCCGAACGATGTCGGCGATCCGGGCGGCGATCTCATCCGTCTTGGCCGACCCTCCGAGATCGACCGACAACGTGCCTTCCGCCACGGTCTTTTCAATCGCCTTGACGATGGCCTCGGCGGCTTTCTCCTGGCCAAGGTGCTCCAGCATCAAGGCCCCCGACCAGATTGCCCCGATCGGATTGGCGATTCCCTGGCCTGCGATATCCGGCGCCGAACCGTGAATCGGCTCGAACATCGACGGATACTCTTTCTCCGGATTGATGTTTCCGCTGCCGCCGAGGCCAAGGCTGCCCATGATCGCGCCGCCGAGGTCGCTGAGAATGTCGCCGATGAAGTTGGTGGTGACGATGACGTCGAACCGTTCGGGATGGAGCACGAAATTGGCCGAGGCGTTGTCCACGTACATCTTCCGATACGCGACGTCCGGATAGTGGCGGCCGACCTCCTCGATGACCCGGTCCCAATAGGCCAGCGAATGGATCAGGGTGTTGGACTTGGTGATGTTCGTCAGGCTCTTGCGTCGCCGCCGGGCCAGTTGGAAGGAATAGTGCGCCACCCGCTCGATCCCTTTGCGGGTGACTACGCTCGTATCGATCGCCAGGCCGCCGTCGAAGTCTTCGTGAACGAATCCACCGACCTGGACAAACTCGCCCTCGGTGTTTTCGCGGATGACCACGAAGTCGATGTCGCGGGGCGTCTTGTTTCGCAGCGGCCCCTCGATCCCCTTCAGCAGACGCGCCGGTCGGTAGTTCACGTACTGGTTGAAGCTCTTGCGCACCTTGAAGGTGAACAGCCTGGCGGGCAGCGTATCGTCCACGTCGGGCAATCCGACGGCCCCAAAATAGATCGCGTCGAAGCCCTTCAGGATGTCCAGGCCGTTGTCCGGAAGAAACGTTCCGGTCTTCTTGTAATAACCCGCTCCGTAGGGAAACTCATCCGTCGAGATCCGGAACCCGAACCGTTCTGCTGCCGCATCCAACACACGGACGCCTGCCGGGACGATCTCGTGGCCGATCCCATCGCCCGGAACCACCGCGATTCTGTACTGACGTGTCATATTCTTCACTCCTGGCGAAAATGAACCCCTACATGCGGCCCACGACGGCAGACGAACCGTCCTCGAGCGACCGGCGGATTCGCTGGGCGGGTCCCTCGTCTTCGGGTCGCTGGAAATCCCGATCCGTGGTCATCAGCCACTTGTCGAATCGAAAGCCGTCCTCTCGCATGGAGAAGGAAACCGTATGCAGTCCTGGTGTGGGGATGTCGAGATAGATCTTGTGCGGCTCGCCGCAGTGCTGCGCCTCGGTGCGCTGCTTGCTCTCCCATCGCCAGGACTTCTTGCCTTCGCACCATTGCATCCTCTGGCCCGATTCATGCCAAGTCCCGTTGAGCCCGACGTGCAGGCCGTTGTCTTCGCTGTCCGTCGAGTAGGCCCGGACCCATACATGATACCGTCCGGGGGTGTTGAAGTACACCCTGTACGATACGACGGCCAGCTTGCCCGGCTCGTTCGCGAAGTTCTCGCCGGCGATGAGCTTGTCCGCATGGGAGCGTCGGGTGTCCGGCAGGATCTGGATGTACGCGCCGCCGCTGGCGGAGGCGGCGTGGTTGCCCCGGTCGCCGCGCTCGACCGCGGGCGTGAGTCCTGTGGTGGTGATGTACCATCGCCGTGTTTCGGTGAGAGTCTGGTCGAAGAACAGTTCGGCCTCCCCGGCGGCCAGCCCGTCTCGTTCTTCGAGAACGATGTCCGCCTGGCGGCTTCGTTCGAATCCCAGCCTGGTCCATCGGCCGCGGGAGTAAGCGAAACCGCTGCCTTCGGAAATTTTGCGGTTGGAGGCCGTGTTGAACTCGACTCGAATCTCATCCCCTTTTTTGACCGCGATATTGCGCCAGGTATGACCGGCCGGCTGATAGTCGCTCTGCGTGGCGGGATTCGTGTAGGCGCCGATTGTCTTACCTGCGACGACCATGCGATAGGTCGATTCGCCGTCGGTTTCGGTGAGGGTCGTCAGAGTGATGTCGTACGTGCCGGACTCGCCCGCAAAGGCCACGTTGGCCGCAGCGAACTTGTCCTTGTGCTGGGCGGCGTTGATCGCCAAAGCCTTGCGGGCTGCATCCTTGTAGAACGGTACGAAATCCGGCCCTGTGACGGGCTTGAAGTCACGCGTAGCGATGAGGTGGTAGGGGCTTTCCGGGGCCTGTTCAGCCGGCGCAGCCTCCACGGGGGGAGCCTGAATCTCCGTCAGGTCCGTGAACGAGATAGCCGTCTGGCCCGACTTCTTCAGGCAGAGCAGCCAGTCGCCCTCGCCCGGGGTCTTGAGGGTGATCTGTCCCGGCGCACGGGCCTCGCCCGGTGCGAGGAGACCGTCCAGCCCATCCCCTGTTTTCGGATCGAACCAGCCATAAGTGAACGCGCCCGATTCCAGCGAGAGCTTCAACTCGCCGGGGTTCTTGAAGTAGATCAGATACAGCTCGCCCGGTTTGACGAAGCCATAGTCATCCGGGTTGCGGGTCAGATCGTTGTCATTGGTCATCTCCCAGAACGGGATTGCGTGCCGTTTGAAGAACTCGATGCAGTAGCGGCTCTGGTCCCACATCTTGTCGCGCGTGCGCCAGTCCTGGCAGGTCAGGTCGCTGTGCGGATGCCGATAGCCGAAATACCACTCGATGCCGGCTCCACCGGCCATGAAGACGCCCCAGAGCGCATTCTTGCGTGCGTTGTCACGGGTGGGGTCTTCGTCGTCAGTGACCAGCGCGTGTTGTGCGTCGCCCGGCTCGTCACAGGCGACGACCCACGGCTTGCCCGCCGCTCTGGAGCGATGGATGTAATCCAGGACGCAACTGTGGACCTCGCTGAAATCGGGTCGGCTCGTCTGAAGGGAGAAGCCCGTCAGTGCGGAGGCATCGCCCAGCAGATCGTAATGCGGGTCGCCCATGTTGTGGATGACGATGTGGTGTTGATATGGGTCGTGGGTCCAGAAGTAATCGGCCCAGGCCACTTTCTGCTCGTGCGTGGCGTCGTTGATCTCTTCGCCGAGGTTCCAGTTCATCGCCAGATGGTGGCTGAACCGGGCGATCAGTTCGCGGTAATAGAGCTTGCGCTCGACGCCAAGGGGCTCATCCGGTTTTTGCGTACTTTTGAGTTGAGAAGAGTGGACCCTCCAGTTGCATAAGGCACTCCGTCAAGTCTTGCGAATGTGCAGTTTTCATCGGGAAAGAGGCGTGGATTCGTAACCGAGGAGCCGATTCGTAAATCTCACCACAGGTGAGGTTCAGATTCGGCAAGAGAATCGGGGT
>DATIKY010000128.1:0-3267 GCA_035476995.1 Sedimentisphaerales bacterium
CGCACCACGCGATGCATCAAACTGCTGCGTGCCCACGGTCTGGTCCGCAAAGTGGCCAAGGAGAACCGCTACACGCTGACGGCCCAGGGGCAGAAGTTCGCCACGGCTTTGCTGTCCGCTTCCGCCGTTGATATCAAAGGATTTACGAAACTCGCCGCATAGAAATCACGCAGCAAAAACGATGTTCTGAAGGATTGTAGTACAGAGAGGGAAAGGGTACTGACGCAGGTCCGCCGGTTCATCCGCCGGGCGGGTCTGACGCCGTGGGAGCGGACGCACCAAAACCTGCGGGCCGGCCGGGCAACCGAGTTATCTGAGCAGTACCCGATTCGGACTGTTACGGCATGGCTTGGCTCGGACATTCCCTGACGACGGCCACGAAACACTACTTGAGCGTGCCGGATGAGCACTTCGCCTGCGCGGCGCAGAATCCGGCACAGTCAGGAGCGGCACAGAGCGCAGGGAGTCGAACGGAGCAGAAGCCAAACCGCATGGAGGGCCCCGAAAACGCGGATATGCTCGTTGGTGCGGGAGTTTGCGGGACTATGCAAACCCCAGGATTAGCCCCAAGGGGATTTGAACCCCTGTCGCCGGGTTGAAAACCCGGTGTCCTAGACCTACCTAGACGATGGGGCCACGTTCGAACCGATTATCGATGATCGATAGTCAATCCTTACAGGCTTATTGCCGACACCGGGCAGGCATCGACACAGACGCCGCAGTCGACGCAGCCATCGGCGTTCACTTGTGCCTTGCCACTGACCATGCTGATCGCGCTGCTCGGGCATTCGCTGACGCAGCTTTCACACCCGGTGCATTTATCCTTGTTGACTTCGGCCGGCATCCACAAACCCTTTCAAAGAACGACCTCAAACCATTGTACCAGTGAACACGGAATCATAACGCATCTTCAGGCGATTACAACCGAAAATTCGCAAACTCGAAGCAAAACTGTCTCGAAAAACCACCCTCGATACAGGAACTGAAAAGACTCGCGCCTTATTACGTTGCATGCGGGATCGAGGTTTCCCAGAAGGTGGGAACGACCCTGGGACGACCTGGGTTACATGGCCGGGACCGCCTCGGGGTAGAGCTGGCCCGTGGGGCTGATTTTGAAGACGTAGATCAATCCCTCCCTCAACGGCTGGTACATCACGCTGCCGTAGATGGCCCTGATCCCGTGCTCGTGCAGTTTGTTGGGGTCGTTGGCCAGGTCCCAGATGGCGGACCAGAACAGCTCCCGATGCTTGATGGGCAGGGCCTGGAGCAGACCGCTGTAGCGTCTGGGTTCGGCGCCGGGCTCCTCGATCGCATACCCCTCCCCTGGCGGCATCTTCTCCCCATAGACGCGACGCCACAGATACAGGGCCCTCGATTTGCCGTCTGCGACCATCTTATCCTCAAACTTGACGATCAAGGCGTCGAAATGGACGATGTCGCCCTCAACGGTGTACTCCCTTTGGAGGATGACCTTCGTTTTGTCGCCCCGCGCGGTCTCGACAAACCGGATCGTGGTCAGAAGTCGACCGTCCTCCTTGCGTTGCGAGATCACTTTGGCGTAGCCGATCTGGTCCTCTTCAGTCAAATTGGCGATGGCCTGCTTGAGATGCTTGTTCTCGCTGAGCAGTTCGTGAATGGTCATCGCCCCGCGATAGAGCCCAGGGCCGATGAGTGCGGCGGCCGCAACGAACAAAGCTGCAAAAGCATACGAAAAAAACCTCATCTTCTTGAGAAGATATACCATTTGTGCCAACCTGCCTATTCCCATGCCTTCTCTACGAACCGCCCCTCCCCCCTGTTTCATCGGCCCCGAAAGGCAGGTTTCTGCATCGAAACGCTTTCGGAACCGGGAGTTTCATCGTTGCATTCCGTTTCGGGTTCTCCTATGATAGTCGGGCAAATTGGGATTGGTTGGAAGGATAAGGCCTATGGATAGGGTACGATTTTCGTTCGCACACATCAGCCTGCTCGTTGGCCTGCTGGCCCTTTCCGGGTGCTACGAGCCCGAGCCCAGACCGCTGGTCATGGGGGAGGTTCCGCCTCTGGTGCTGCCGCCTCAGGAGGCGCCGCCCGCCAGGCACAAGCTGATCGGCCGTTCGGTTCAGGGAAGACCCCTGATGATCCAGATCCTCGGCGACGGACAGGACACCGTCCTGATCATGGCCACCATTCACGGCAGCGAGCCGGCCGGAACGCCCCTGGTCAACCGTCTGATCGACCATTTGCGATACAATCGCAATCTGCTCGATGGCTGTCGCGTCGTGCTGTATCCGGTCGCCAATCCGGATGGGCTGGCTGCCGGGACGCGGGAGAACATCCGTCGCATCGACCTCAACCGCAACTTCGAGACCGCCAACCGCGTGAACGACGAAACCACAGGCCTTCGCCCCTTGTCCGAGCCGGAAACCCGGGCTTTGTACAGCCTCATCAAAGAGTACAGTCCCAGCCGGATCGTGAGCATCCACCAGCCGCTGAATTGCATCGACTACGATGGTCCCGGTCGCGTGCTGGCCACCCGCATGGCCCAATACTGCGACCTGCCGGTCAAGAAGCTCGGTGCCAGGCCCGGCTCGCTGGGCTCCTACACCGGCGAAACGCTCGGCATTGCCACGGTCACGCTCGAACTGCCCGGCGAAGCCTCCAAAGACAGCGACCAGGTCCTCTGGGACAAGTACGGCAAGGCCCTCCTGGCGGCCATCCTCTACCCTGAGCATCCGTACTGAGAGCGTCCGACCGCACGCCTCATGCGCGTCCGGAATAGTACGTGCGCGGCGCGGACTTGTCGTCCTGAAGCCTAGCCGAAGGACTTGGTACGCAAAACCACCGGACGCCCTCGCTATCGAGCGAGTCCTGATTGTGAAATGTGCAGGTTTGCCAACGCCTTCGCCCCGAGCGAAGATCCCATCCGCCGACTCCAAACGGCCACGGTCGCAGACCACAGGGCATCGCGAGCATGATATGATGTCCCAGCCGACAGACAGTCCAGACAAGGAGACAGATAAGTCCCGCTCCGGCAGGAAGTCACGCGAGTGGGCAGATAAAATGTACCTGACACCTGTATTCTGCTTCGCTTGCAGCGATATACCATAGACGGCGGAAAACGGAGTGTCAAGAACCCCGAGAAATCGGTAGTGGGTCAGTTTGAATCCGCCTGATTTTTTTGCTCTTTGACAAGTTAACGGGATCGTTCTACAATGGCAGTATGCCAAAGCGGTCAAGCAAGAAGAAAAAGGACGTGAACGAACTCGCCAAGTCGATTCTCGATCA
>DATIKY010000129.1:0-29207 GCA_035476995.1 Sedimentisphaerales bacterium
TCCGCGTCCTGCAACGCAAAGCCTACGGTTTCAGAGACACGGAATTCTTCAAACTCAAGATCTACGCTCTGCACGAAACCCGCTACGAACTCGTAGCGTAACCCACCATGAAAAGTACGCAAAAACCGGATGAGCCACAAAAAAAAACTCTTAATTCTTTGGAAGTCGGCGCGGGCGGGATGCCCTCGACACGGATCGGCGACGCTCTATTGCACCGCGGGCGGGGGGACGGCCTGTCCAGCCTGCTGGGCGACCTGGGCATCTTTCTCATAGGTTCCGTAGAAGGGGACGTTGGCGTCGAGCCAGAGGGTCAGCCGGAGGTCGTCTTCGGGCGAGAGGGCCACGTGCTCGGCGTGGGTTTTGTCGGCGATGACCTTCAGCAGGCGGCTTTCGTCGGCGCCGCTGCGGCCGGGCTCGGTGCCGATCTCCCGGATGGTCTTGTCGCCCCATTCGTACCAGCGGACGAAAGGCTTGAGGCTCTGGTATGACCGGTTGAACGTGCCTGCGGGCTCGCCGCTCAGGACGGGCGGGGCCTTCAGTTCGCCTTCGCTGCCATCGTGGCAGCGGACGCAGTGCCTGTCGAGGACGGGCTGGACCAGGAGCGGATAACTCAGGGGCAGGGTCCCTTGCGGGCCGGGCTCGATTGGCGATGGCTCGCGGCGAAGGGCCAGCAGGTCCGGCCGGGCAGGTGACGCGGTCCCGGGCGGTTCGTGGCAGCCGACGCAGCTTCGCCGCTCGCCGGGCTGGAGATAGGTGACGCTTCGCATGGTCTGGACCGCGCGGCCATTGGCGTCCACCGCCTGGAAGTACAGCGGCTTTCGGGCCGGGGCTCGGAAGTAGGCGGAGCCGTCCTTCTCGATGGGCACCGTGCCCAGGAGCATGCGTGCGCTCTCGGCGTTGGCGTGGCCGATTCGCGGCTGGTTGGCGACGTGCGTAGAGGTCTTGGGGAGGACCTGGAAGATTCGCAGGCTGCGGATCGGCCGGGATTCGGGCAGAGGGAAGAAGCTCTCTCGCACGTTCGTGAGGATGAACTCGCCCTGGTCCGCGAGGCCCGATTCGAGACTGCTGGAGACGACCGGCGGCATCGGTCTGGGCTCCAGCGGGATCGGGTACATGCAGGAGAAATCCGGGTCCGCATAGAGCAGTTCCAGGTTGCCGAAACGGTCGAAGTAGTACAGCCCTGTGTAGTTGTCGTCCTTGACGTTGGGGCCCATGCCCGGCAGCGGCTTGAAGCTGAACGCGACGAGGAAACAGTCCTCCGACAGCGGCCAGGGACTGTGGAAATAGCTGCCCGGCCAGCCCACGCCCTCAGGGAAGCACACTTCCGGCGTCAGTTCCTCGATGGACTCGAAGCGGTCCTCCGCGGTGACGGGATCGAGCCGGCAGTTGTCCGGATCGACCAGCACGAGCGAGCCGCCCACGCCGGCGTGATGCGCCCCTGCGATGAAGGCGATCCGCCGGGAGCCTGGGATGGCCTTGCCCTGGTAGCAGGCGTTGATCCGCTGGGTGTAGTTGCCGAAGATGACGGCCGGGTTGGTGCCGTCGGGGTTGGCGACCCACAGGCCGTGATAGTTCGCGGCCGAACGGTCGATGTAGTCCCAGCGGGAATAGAGAATGCGTCCGTCGTTCAGGACCGACGGGTGCCATTCGTTGGTCTCGTGGAAGGAGAGCGTCCGCACGTTTCCGCCGTCGGCGTCCATCCGATGCAGCGTATAGGCGGGCAGGGGCTCCCAGGGATTGTGGCAGCGTCCGAATCCGCCTCGACGCGTGGACATGAACGCGATGCCGCCGTCGGGCAGGGGGCAGGGATCGAAATCGTCGTCGCAGCCGGTGGTGAGCTGCCGCAGGTTGGTCCCGTCCACGTTCACTGCCCAGATGTGGAAGCAGCGTCGCTCGGGCGAATAATAGTCCGGCTTGGCCGGGGCCCGCTCGGCGAATCCGAAGTACAGGGTTTGGGCGTCGTAGGACAGGGCCAGCGTCGTGAAGTTGCCTTTGGGCAGTGAGTCTTCGACGACGTTGCGGATGTCGAGGGACCGTCCCGGCTTCTCCAGGACGTAGACGCCGCCGCCGGAGATGTCGCCGTAATCGTAGAAGTAGCCCAGGTACTCGTGCAGCATCTGGCACACAAAACGGCGCCGCTTCATGAAGGCGATTCGTTTACCCGCCAGCAGGGGGTTCTTCATCGCTGTGCCGCGGGCGAGCGAGCGGATCTGCTGATACAACTCCAGCCGACCTGCGGCATCCAACTGTTCAGCCTGCGAAACCGATTGCCCAAGAGACTCCAGCGTGGCACGTTCCTCTGCGAGGTCCGGCGGATGGGGCATGTTCAGGAGGTGATTCAGCAAGGCCTTCGCCCTGGAATGGACGCTGCGAATGGCTTCCACGTCCGTCGGCGAGCGGTCGAGTCTGCGTTCCTGGGCGGCCCAGTCTTTCGCGACGAGTCGATCGAGCGGTTCCCCTGTCGCTCCATGCGATCGGAGCGGCAGCAGGCACAGGGCCAGTACGGCGGTGAAAACGCAATTGCGTCGAATCATCGAAGGCATTCGATCCCCTGTTCAAAGCCCATGCTTGCGGCGGCCGACACAAGGGCCAGATTACCCAATTCCTCAGGCAAATACAACAGGGCTTTGTGCTTGAGCCTTGAAAGCGCCGATCGGGACAGGTACAATTCGCTCGTCATGATCTAAGGACAGGAGACCCGACATGAGAACCTTCTTCTTGGCTACTGACTTGTTGTTGTCGATTGCCCTGGCGATGGATCCTGCACAGCTCCACGCCGGCGTTGCCGACGGTCTGAAGGCGGGTGCGGCCCGGATCGACATCACGCCGGACAAGCCGGTCCAGATGTCCGGGTACGCCAGCCGCAAGGACCTCTCCACCGGCGTGCATGACCCGCTGTCGGCGCGCGTGCTCGCGTTCAAGGCAGGGGACAAGCGACTCGTTCTGGTCTCGACGGATATCATCGGTTTCTACGATGGCACCGCCGACTATCTCCGCAAGGCTCTCCTGGGCGAGTTTCCGTTGGAGCCTTCCGAGCTGTTCCTGAGCGCGATTCATACGCACGCCGGTCCCAGCCTGACCCTCAACAAGGAGCGGGGACATCCCCACAACGTCGAGTACACCGAGACTCTCAAGGACAAGCTGATCGAAGCGGTCCGCCAGGCACTCGGCGCAATGGAGCCGGCGGGGATCGGACTCGGCGTCGGCGCCTGTCCGGCCGGCGCGAATCGTCGCGAACTGCGGGTCGCCAACGACGGCAAGACCTCCATCGTGCTCGGGCGGAACCCGGATGGAGTCACCGACAAGGAGGTGCTCGTGATGGAGGTCGCCAGACCGAACGGGACGCCGTTGGCGGTCGCGTTCGACTACGCCACCCATGGGACGTCCCTGGGTCCGGGCAACTACGTCATCAGCGGCGACATCCCCGGCCTGGCGGAGCAATTCGTCGAGAGGATTCTGGGCTTCGAGACGATCGCGCCGGCGTTCATCGGCGCCTCGGGCGACATCGACCCCTGGTACCGCGTCCTTCCGGCATTCAACGACGAGCCCGGCTGGATTCCCGAGCCGGTCCTGCTCGGCACGCTCCTGGGCCAGGAGGTCGTCCATGTCTACCGGGGCATCAAGGACAGGCCGCCGGTCGATGGAATCAAGATGGCATCGCAGTTCGCGATGCTGCAATTGCCCGCCAAGCCGCGAGAGGGCGTCTCGCCGGTGAAGATCGATGCCTCTGCCTTCGCCATTACCGTGGCGCGTCTGGGTGATGTGGCCTTCGTCGGTCTGGGCGGCGAGGTCTTCACGGAGATCGGCCTGGCCGTCAAGGCGGGTTCGCCCTGTCGGCACACGTTCGTGATCACCCACTGCAACGGCGCCGCGGGCTACCTGGTCCCAAAGGAGGCCCACGTGCAGGGGGGCTACGAGGTCACCAGCAGCCCCTTCGCCCCGCAAGCGGCGGATATCGTCGTCCGAGAAGCGATTCGCATGCTGCACGATCTGTGAGCGGCCTGCGTCGTGATAGAACTCCAGTCAAAACCAAGCCTTGGGAGGCATGATAGGTATGGGTGTCCATGGCAGGCCGCTTCGCGGGATCATCCCGCCGATGATCACGCCGCTGTTGGATCGCGACACGCTCGACGTCGCGGGACTGGAGCGGCTGATCGAGCATATCCTTGTGGGCGGCGTTCACGGGCTGTTCATTCTGGGCACCACCGGAGAGGCCGCCAGCCTGAGCCACCGTCTCCGCCACGAGTTCATCGACCGCGTCTGCTCGCAGGTGAATCGGCGTGTGCCGGTCCTGGTGGGGATCACGGACACGTCGTTCGTCGAGTCGGTCAACGTCGCTCAGAAGGCCGACCAGGCAGGGGCCGACGCGTTGGTCCTCGCGCCGCCGTACTACTTCCCGGCGGGCCAACCCGAGTTGCTGGAGTATCTCAGGCACCTGACGCCGGAGTTGTCGTTGCCCCTGTTCCTTTACAACCTGCCGAATCGTCCGAGGCCCGGGTTTGAACTCGATACGGTCCGCGCCGCCGCGGACATCCCGGGCATTGCCGGGATCAAGGACAGTTCGGCCAACATGCTGTACTTCCATCAGCTCCTGGCTCTGGTGGACGAGCGGCCGGACTTCACGTTGCTGATCGGGCCCGAACAACTGTTGGCGGAGGCTGTTCTGCTGGGATGTCACGGCGGGATCTGCGGCGGGGCGAACCTGCTGCCTCGGTTGTACGTGGACTTGTACGAGGCCGCCTGTGCGAAGGACCTCGCTTGTGTCGAATCCTTGCGTAAGGCGGTCATGCGCGTCCACGCGACGATCTACAGCGTGGGGCAGTTCGAGTCGAGCTTCATCAAGGGGCTTAAATGCGCCCTGTCGTGGCTGGGCCTCTGCGACGATTTCCTGGCGGAACCGTTCCATCGGTTCCGCGAGCCGCAGCGGAGCCAGGTCCGCAAGTACATGGAAGAGCTGGGAATCCTCGGCGGAGAATCCGCCCTGTATCGATAAGGCGGTGGAGCATGGACGCCAAGTTGCACGCAATCGACATCGCGATTCTCGCAGGCTACTGCCTGGCCGTCGTCGGCATGGGGTTGTACTACACTCGCAAGTGCCGCACGGCCGAGGAGTTCATGATGGCCGGGCGGGCGATCCCCGCCTGGGCCGCGGGGCTGGCGATCATGAGCACGTACACCAGCAGCATCTCGTACATCGCCACGCCGGGCAAGGCGTACGACACGAACTGGCATCCGCTGATCTTCTCGCTGGCGATCTTTCCGGTGGCGTGGCTGGCGTGTCGGTATGCGGTGCCGTATTACCGGCGGATGAAGCTGGTGTCGGTTTATGAGTTCCTCGAAGAGCGGATCGGTCCCTGGGGGCGGGTGTACGCGGCGCTGTCGTTCCTGCTCTACATCGTGGGCCGGACCGCGGTGATCCTGTACCTCGTGAGCCTGCTGCTGAGCCAGTTTCTGGACTGGCCGATCGAGACGATCATCGTCGTGATCGGCGTGGTCACGATTCTCTACACGCTGCTGGGCGGCATGGAGGCGGTGATCTGGACCGACGTGATGCAATCCGTCATCATGATCGGGGGGCTGCTGTTCTGCTTCGCGAGTCTCTCCTGGCGGGTCCTCTCGGGCCCCGAGCCCTTGATCGGCGCGGCCCTGGACGCCGGGAAGTTCAGCCTGGGCAGTTGGGACCTGTCGCTCTCGTCGCGGACGATCTGGGTGATGATCATCTACGGCGTGACGGAGAACCTGCGAAATCTCCTGGCCGACCAGAACTTCGTCCAGAAATACTCGTCTGTGCCGACGGAACGGCAGGCCCGCCGCTCGATCTGGATCGCCATGTTAATCTATATTCCGATGACGGTCGTCTTCCTGTACATCGGCACGGCGCTGTTCGCCTTCTATTCAGGCAGCGGAGCGATCGCCAAGGGCGACGAGGCTTTTCCGTACTATATCGCGACGCAGCTTCCGGCCGGCGTGAAGGGATTGATCCTGGCCGCGATCCTGGCGGCCGCCATGAGCACGATCGATTCGGGTCTGAACTGTTCGGCAACCGTCCTGCTCGTGGATTTTTACAAGCGATACGTCAATCCGCAGGTGAGCGATCGAACGAGCCTGTGGTGCCTTCGCGTCACGACCGTGGTTTGGGGCCTTCTCGGGACGGGCTTCGCGATCCTGATGATTCGCGAGAAGAGCGCCCTGGACAGATGGTGGCAGATCTCCGGGATCTTCGGGGGCGGCATCCTCGGTCTGTTCCTGTTAGGGCTGCTCGGAGTTCGCCTGCGGCTCCGGGAGGGTCTGCTGGCGATCTGCGCGAGCATCGGAGTGATCAGTTGGGGCACGTTCGCGAGAGATCTGCCCACTGCGTGGAAGTGGGCGGAAGCTTCGTTTGAACCCATTCTCGTCGGTGTCTTCGGCACGGCGGCGCTGATGATCGTCGCGTTGCTCCTGGGCCGAGGCAATCGACGCGCCGCGAGCCCCGCGAGAGCTGCTTGCGGCCGGGAGGGCGTCTGATGCTGCGTCCGGCTGTGTTTCTCGATCGGGATGGGACCCTCGTTGAGGACCGCGGGCTTTTGGCCCGGCCGTCGGACGTGGTGTTCTATCCGGATACGTTCGAGGCGTTGGGACGTCTCCAGGCGCGTTTCGCGCTGTTCATCGTCACGCACCAGCCGTGGGTGGCGCGGGGCGTCGTCACGTTGGACCAGGTGGACAGGGTGAACGCATCGATCCTCGCGCATTTGGCTCAAGAGGGCGTCATCGTTGCGGAAGCGTACGTCTGCCCGCACAATCGCGAGGACCGATGCCACTGCATCAAGCCGCGTCCGTATTTTCTGGAGAAGGCCGCGAAGGACCATTCGATCGACCTGAGACGGTCCTTCACGGTCGGCGACCACCCGCACGACGTGGAGTTTGCGCGGTCCGTCGGCGCCAGGGGCGTCTACGTGCGAACGGGCCATGGCGAAACACATGTGAACGAACTGGCGCCAGAGGAGATTGTCACTTCGGGCATCTCCGAGGCCGCCGATTGGATTCTTGCCAATTCACAGGGCTTATGACAAATGTGAAGAGCAAACGCGTGTTCGTGAGTGCGAATGACCCCAGCGCCGATGTGCACTGCGCCGGGCTGATCTGTGCCCTCACGCGGATGGACGCGAGGATCGAGTTCGTGGGGATCGGCGGTCCCAAGATGGAGGCCGCAGGCTGCGAGGTAATCGAACACACGGTCGGCAGAGCGGTGATGACCTACAACGCCATCGCCCACGTCGGCCATTTCTACCGGCTTGTGCAGCGGATTCGGCAGTACCTTCGGGAACATCCGGTGGATTTGATGATCGTGTGCGACTCGCCGTCGTTCAATTTCCACGTGGCCAAGGCCGCCAAAGCCGCGGGCGTGAAAACGCTGTTCTACGTCGCGCCGCAACTCTGGGCCTGGGGCGGGTGGCGGATACACAAGCTCCGTCGGCTCTGCGACAAGCTCTGCTGCATCTTGCCTTTCGAGGAGCAGTGGTTCAAACAAAGAGGAGTGGACACTACGTTCGTGGGCAATCCGCTGCTCGACAAGCTGCCGACGGATTTGGCGGGGTTCCGCAGGGATTACGTCGATTTCGACCCGAGGCACGCCAGGATCGCTCTGATGCCGGGTTCGCGACTGGCGGAAATCCACTCGCTCTGGGCGCCCATGCAGGAAATCGCGGTGCGATTGAAGCGGACGTATTCGGAGGCGAGCTTCACGACCGTCGCGGTCAACGACGAACGGCGGCAACTGCTCGAACAGATGCAAATCCCAGGTTTCGAGTGCCGCTACTCGATCGACACGGTCCGCGACACCGCGGCCCGCGTGGATTTCTCCATCGTCGCCAGCGGCAGCGCGACGCTGGAGGTCGCTTCCGCCGGCTGCCCGATGGTGATCATGTACCAGACCAACCGGTTCCTCTGGCGCCTGATCGGGCGGTGGCTGGTGCATGCGAAGTTCTTCACGCTGGTCAATCTCCTGGCCGACCGGGAACTCGTGCCGGAGTTCATGCCGTACTTCACGTCCGTCGAACCGATTGCCGAACGCGTCGATGCCTATCTCCAGGACGCCGCGTCCCTGTCGCGGATCAGCAACGAGATGATCGACATGGTCGAACCTCTGACGCGGAAGAAGGCCGGCCAGGAGACCGCGCGGATCGTTGCCGAGATGCTCGCATGAGCCATGGAACGAGGATCGGCCGAATCGACATGGTCGCGACAGGCGCCTGCCTGGGAACGCTCGCATGCTGGTCGCTGGGCCCCTTGTTCATCAAGTACCTCGCGGGTCACACCGATTCCTGGACCCAGAACGCGGTGCGGTATTCGGTCGCCTGCCTGTTCCTGTCGCCGTTTCTGATTCACGCGAGCGCCGCGGGCGGTCTCTCCTCAAAGGTCTGGCGGCGGGCGATTCTCCCATCCTTCGCGAACATCGCGATGCAGAGCCTCTGGGCCGCGGGTTTCTATTACATCGGCCCGGCGTTCATGACCCTGTTGTCCAAGACGTCCGTCCTGTGGGTGACCGGGTTCTCGCTGATCGTCTTTCGCGAGGAGAGGCCTCTGATCCGCAGTCCCCGGTTCTGGATGGGCCTGCTGTTGTCTTTGACAGGCATGGTCGGAGTGATCGCCTTCAAGGACGATTTCGCCGCCACCGGTACGTTCACCGGCGTTCTCATTGCCCTGGCCCAGGCCTTCATGTGGGGCGTGTACACGATCTCCGTGCGGATCGCGTTCCAGGACGTCGATCCTCGCGTCAGCTTCTCCGTGATGAGCATCTATGCGGCGATCGGACTGTCCGTGGCGGCGTTTCTCTTCGGAGACCCCTCCCAGGTCCTGGCCCTCGATGTCCGAGGCTGGAGCGCGGTGGTGATCTCCGCTCTGACGGCGATCGCTCTGGGACATACCCTCTATTACACCGCGATTCGACGGATCGGGACGATGATCCCGGTCCTGGTGATCCTCTCGCAGCCGTTCGTGGTGTTCGGCCTGTCGAACCTTCTTTTCCACGAACGACTCAACGGGGTTCAACTGATCTTCGGCGGACTTCTTCTTACCGGCTCCGGCCTGTCGGTCTGGGCCCAGCAGCATCGCCGGGCCGATGTGATCGAGTGAGTGGTCTCCGAAGGCGTTGGGACATCCCCGCAGTGCATGACCGCTCTTGCGGCTCCCTGGCGCAGGGATTTTCCGACAGACGCACCGCTCGAACGCGACCGGCCCGCGATGAGCGTGCAACTACGGTCGTGCCCCCATGATTTCTCGCGATCCCGTTTTCCCGTTGACGGAGGCGAGTTCATGCGGTAATTAGGACGACTGATGGATGGCCGCGGTGTCCTGTGGGAACGGGCTGTGGACCGTACGGATTTTTTTAGTGAGGGCGGAATTATGGCGCGGATGATGGGCAGAATGATGTTGTGGAGTGCGGTGGCGGCCCTGCTGATTGCCGCAACAGGATGTGGTGGCGCGTTCGGGGGCAAGTCGCCCGGCAAGAAGATCGTGCTCTACAACGGCCAGGACTTCTCCGGCTGGACTCGCTACGTCGAGGACCCGAACGTGGACGTCAACGACGTCTGGCGGGTCCGCGGCGACGTGCTCTACTGCGCCGGAAAGCCCAACGGCTACATCCGCACCAACGAGAAGTACGAGAACTACCACCTGCACCTCGAATGGCGATGGGTCGAGACGCCGACCAACAGCGGTGTTCTGCTGCACGCCGGCGACAAGGATGCGGTCTGGCCCGCCTGCATCGAATGCCAGCTCAAGGCCGGCAACGCAGGCGATTTCGTCCTCATCAACGGCACCGGCCTGTCGGTCAACGGCGTCAGCCAGAAGAACTCCGCCAGGCAGTTCGTGGTCGTCGAGAAGAAGGCGTCCACCAGCGAGCTTCCCGCGGGCCAGTGGAATACGTATGACATCTACTGCAAGGGCGACACGATTCGCTGTCTCGTGAACGGCGTCCTGCAGAACGAGGGAACCGACGCCAGCGTCACCTCCGGCTGGATCTGTCTCCAGAGCGAAGGCAGTCCGATCGAGTTCCGCAACATCTACCTCCAGCCGCTGGATTGAGGTCGCTGCGATCGGATTGCCCGCGTGGTGGAGATGGCCCGACCGGCCGAGGACGAAATGTGTCCTAATCCCCGGCGGCAGACGCCTCCGGGGCGTTCTGGAACGACTGGAGGGCCAAATAGCTGGGGCCGAATCGCTTGATGTTTTCGAGTTGCTTATCGAACTGGTCGAAGTGTCTTTCCTCGTCGTTGACCAGGGTCTCGAAGACCTGCTTGGAGACCGCGTCGGCGTTCTGGCTGCACTTGATGGCGGCCTCGTTGTAGCCGGCGACCCCGTCCTCTTCCATCTGGGCGGCCTTGGCCAGGATCTTCTCGGCGTCGACGATCTTCTCGACGGGCCCGGCGGGCATCATCTCGACGTCGCCTTTGAGAAAGAGGATGCGTTCGGCCAACCGTTCGATATGGCCCATTTCCTCGATGGCGATTCGCTTGAACAACATAGCCAGAGGGGCGAACCCCTGGTCGTCCAGGTGGAAATGCCAGTACATGTACTGATGCACCGCCTGCAACTCGTCCGCGACGCCTTTGTTGAGAAGTCCGATACTCGTCTTCTTGTCCATATGGTCTCCCTTTTCACATTCCCGATTGCGCCGCCACCAGTGCCGTGGCGGAACGCCATGCTGAATCCTGATCCGCCTATTTAAATCATGAATCCGGAGACAACGCAAGGTTTTCCTCCGGCATCCCGGAAAGGGAGCTCTACTGGGCCATACGACGGACCTGCTCCAGGTAACGCTGGACGTGGGGCCGTTCCTGAAAGGTCTGGGCGGCCTCCAGAAGCTCCACCGCCCGGCCGTAGTGCTCGCGCTGGACCTCGATCTGGGCGTGCAGCACCAGGGCGTCGGCCTCGGCGCCCTGGATCCGAGCGGCCCGTTCACAAGTCATCGCGGCCTCCTCCAACTGGTCCTTCTGCCATTGACCCCGCGCCAGCAGCAGCAGGCTCCTGGCGTCGAGCGGATCGATCCGGAGCAACTCTTCATAGAGAGCCATCGCCCGCGCGGAGTCGCCCTGTTGTTCCGCCAGTTCGCCCTGGAGGCGAAGGAGCTTCACCTGGTCCTTCGGGCCGAACGACGACGCGTCCGCCCGCCGGGCGGTCTCCAGACGCTCGAGCATACGCAAGGCGCCCTGCTGGTCGTTGACCATGAGGAACCCCTCGAAGGCCCGCAGCATGCGGTTCACCGAGGGGGAGGCGGTACGAAACGCCTCGTCGTACACCCGCAGGGCATCCTGCGGCTGGTCCTGATGGAGGTACAAATCGCCCAGCGCGGCCAGCATCTCCGCGTCGGCGCAGCCCAGGCGATGGGCCGTCTCGATCGCACGCGTGGCGCGATCGTTGGCGTTCATGGCCAGCAGGGCATTGGTCCGCAGAGCCCACAGTTCCGCGTGCGTCGGGTCGGTCTGCAGGATCTCGCCCACCAGGGCCAGCCCCTCCGCGTAGCGTTCCTGCTGCATGAGGCTCTTGGCCATGCCCAGCATGGCGTCCGCGTGCTTGGGACGCAGCAGCAGCGATTGCCGGTAGGCGGACTCGGCCGAGACAGGGTGGTTCTGCATCAGCAGCGCATGGCCCAGCAGCAACAGGATGTCCGCGTCGGCCTGACCGTCCTTGACCAGTTCCTGGTAGAGCGTGATGGCTTTGTCCGTCTGGTTCTGGAGCAGGTATACGCGTCCGAGATTCATGATGGCGCTGCGGAACTTCGGGAGCTTGGTCAGGGCGCCCTGATAGGACTGGGCCGCCGCGTCGAACTGCTCCTGCTGGAAGTACAGGTTGCCCAGCGCGAAGTCCAGAGCGGCGCTGGCGTCGCCGAGCTTCTTGGTCCGCAGCATCTCGACGGCCGTCGCGGGATCGGTGGCCGCGGTGGCCATGGCCTGTTGGAGCAGCCGGGCCTCGTCCCGGGTCACCGTCGGCTCGAACGGGTCGTGCGTGTGGTCGTGATCGTCCGCCGCAACGCACGGACGGATCGCCAGCAGCGCCAGGAGGCCGAGCACGGCGAACGAAGCCCATGTCAATCGACCGTAATCTCGACGATACGAACAGAGAAACGTCTTCATCGCTGAATCCTTGTCCACTTTCTGCGTCCCTCTAATGGAGGCGGAATTCCACCTTCTGTCTGACGCGCGCCGACACCGGTTTGCCCTCCTTGGTCCCCGGAGCAAACCGCCATCGCTCGACCGCCTGCACGGCGGCCTCATTGAAGACCTCGCCCGGCTGGCTCGATATCACCTTGGTGTCCCGCACTCCGCCGTCGGGCAAGACGATGAACTCGACGACCACGATCCCTTCGAGCTTACGGATGCGGGCCTGCGACGGATAGATCAGCCGCAGCGGCATCAACGGGCGCGGCTTCTCGTCCAGGTCCGCCAGCTCGAAAACCAGGTCGCGCACCTGTTCGGTCAACGCGGGCGCGTCCACGCCGAAATCCACGCTGAAGTCCCCGCCCACGTCGCCGAGGGCCATCTGCAGGTTCATGCTCGCCCGCAACGGGGTCAGCGTGTGCCGTGCCTTTTGCAGCTTGGGTTTGGGCGTGTCCTGCTTGACGGCGTTCTGCGGGGTCGGGGCCCGCTGGGGGGGTGGCGGAGGAGGCGGGGGCAACTCCGCCGTATCCACCGAGCGGATCGACGTGGTCCGCGCGGGCGGCTGCGACAGCACCTCCAGGTACGGCAGCAGGAAGTACACGCCGGCGGTCGCCACGATGCCGGAAAGCACCGCCCGCACCGTCCAGCGCGGCGACAGCGCCTTCTCCAGGTATATTGTATGGCTCCGTGTCCCCATGGCTACTCCCGCACCGCGGCGATGCTCACGTTCTTGGCGCCGGCCAGCTTGCACTCGTCAATCAGGTCCACCAGCGGGTTGGTGCGGGCATCGCCGTCGGCCAGGATGATCACCGGCACCTCCTGCTCCCGCAACTGGCGGCTGACGATCCCCCGGACGCTGGCCAGGCTGATCTGACGCTCGTCATAGATGATCCGCCCGTCCGGCGTCAACGCGATCATGATGCTGTGCTTGTCCATGTCCTGGGCGCTGGTGGCCTGGGGCTTCTGGATCTCCACGCCGGTCTCCTCGACGAAGACCGTCGTGACGATGAAGAAGATCAACAGCAGGAACACGCAGTCGATCAGCGGCGACATGTTCACCTCGACGCCGCGGTCGGCGAAATCGCTCAAGGTCGCGTGTTTCATGACGCCACACCTCCCTGGGGCCGCTCCAGCAGGGCCACCACGTGCATTCGACAATCGGCGATCCGCACCTGAACATGGCTCAGCAGCCGGCGCAGATGGGCCACGCCGAAGATTCCCGGCACCGCCACCACCAGGCCGAATTGGGTGGTAATCAGGGCCTGGCTGATCCCCGAGGCCACGCGGCCGCCGGTGTTGCCGCCGACCGCCGAGACCGCCTCGAACGTCTCGATCATGCCCACGACCGTCCCCAGCAGTCCCAGCAACGGGGCGATGGCCGTCAGGGCCGCCAGGACGACCAGATCCTTCCGCAAGGCGTGCAGACCCTCGTCCTCCCGTCGCTCGAAGGCCTTCAACGGCCGGGCCCCCGCCAGGACGTCCTGCATCACGGCGCCGAACAGTCCGGCCAGCGCTCCGCGCCGTCGGGACACAGCCTCGGCGACCTCCGCGGCGCCGGCGTGACCCGACATGCCCGTGATGAGTTGTTCGACCTGGCGGCTCTCCCGCACGATGCCCAGCAGCTTCTGGCGCGAGCGGATGAAGTAGGCCCAGATCCCGAGACTGACGCACGCAATCGGGACCAGCAGGGGGCCACCCGAACGCCAGTAGTTCAGCGGTTGTTCCAGCCAGTCCATCATGTTCCGCTCGCTCTCACCTTCAGCCCGTTGACGAACCCGGCCGCCGTCTGCTCCAGCCGCCCGATGACGGTCCGCGCCCGTCGGCTCAGGAATGCGTGCACCAGCAGGACCGGGATGGCGATGGCCAGCCCGAACTCCGTGGTGATCAAGGCCTCGGAGATGCCCCCGGAGAGCAGCTTGGCGTCGCCGGAACCGAAGATCGTCACCAACTGGAATGTGTGGATCATGCCCGTGACTGTGCCCAGCAGGCCCAGCAGCGGCGCGATCCCCCCGAACACCGCCAGCGTGCCCAGATGCCGTTCCAGACGTGGGACGTAGCCCAGCACATGCTCGTGCATGATCTCCTCGAGATGCTCCCGCGGCGCGTCCCGCAGGTCGATGCCCTCACAGACCAGAGAAGCCAATGGCTCCTGAAGACGCGAGGCTTGAGACCGGGCCGCTTCGATCTGGCCGGCCTTGACATCCGCCAGAATCTCGTCCAGCGCGGCCCCGCCGCGGACGCGGACACGGGTCAGGTCAATCGCCTTCCAGAGCGACAAGACGGCCGCCAGTATCCCCACCAGCAGCAGCGGAATCATCACGAACCCGCCTTTCTGCACGTGCTCCACAAACGTCTGTTTCGCCTTCTCCACCTTCAGGGCATCTCCGGAGGTGACATCCACGGACGCCATCGCCTCCTGGCCCCGAACGAGGGCGACGATCACCTGGGCGTCATCCCCGGCATGCGACTCGTACAAAGACGGCTGGCTGTTGCCGAACCGCGTCACGGCCAGACCGGCCCGCGTGCCGTCCGATGAGGCGAAATAGGTGACCGGGCCCAACACCGCGAATCGGCCCGCGTGCTCGACGCCGGCGGCGTCCAGCGCGGCGCCGTCGAAGCCCGCGCCCCCGAGCCGACGCTCATTCCAGTCCGCCGACAACTCCAGCAGCTTCGCCACGGCCGCCGGCAGGCGGGAGAACGTGTCTTCATCCGTCAGATCGCGGTCGATTGCCGCAAGAGCATCCTGTATCCAGGCGCTTTCGGCCTCGCTGACCCGCGTCTCCAGCGACCGGCGGTACTCCGAGAACACCGTCAGCAGGAAGCGGCACTCCTCCTGCAGGGCGTCGGTCTGCGTGATCAGCGCCGCCTGCTGCTCCTGTCCCTGCCGGCGGAACTGCCTCGCCCGCTCGGCCTCGGCGCGAAGCAATTTGACCTCCTTCTGGAGGGACTGCAATTGTCCGGATAATGGTTTGCGCTGGGCGGCGATTTCGTCCCGCAACTGTTGGAGTTCGACCGTCGCCGCGTCGATATCGGCTTTGGTCTTAAGCACCGCCGCCTCCAGGGCCTCACTCGGCGCGCCGTCTCGGGCCGCTGTCTGGGCAGACGCCACCGTCGCCAAGAGGGTCGAGGACATCACAAGGGCAAGAATCCAGTTCCTCATGGCTTCACCTCGCGGGAGGCGGCGGGCGTGCTCGTCGGGTCCAGGATCTGCATGGGCAGAGTCACCAGCCGGGCCGTCTTCTGACGGTTCAGGACCTGCAAGGCCTCACGCACCTGCCGAGCGATTTCCGGTCGCGACTGCCAGACCCAACCTCCCTCGCAGGGTGTGCCGACCGCGGCCCACTGATCGTCCGTCGAGACGGCAAACCCCCGCGCCAGACCCAGGTACAACACATCCACCTGGCGACGCTGGCCGGCGCCGGTGTCGAGAATCTCCTGCGTCGCATGGCATTCATGGTGCAGCGATTCGATGACCGTGTAGAGCGTCGCGGTCCGCTGGCCCCGCTCGGTCAACGGCTGTTTGTCCGCCTGCGGCTGCGTGGCGGGCAGAGCGGTCAGGCCCTTGGCCAGACCCTCGCGTAACGGCACCGGAACCAGCGGCTCCCACGTCCGCAGACGCGTCTCCGCTCGATCGAACACTGGATGGAGATCCTTGAGCGCACCTGCCATGGCCTCCTTGCGGGCCAGGACGCCGGCGCGGTCCTGTTCGGCCGAAGAGGCAACGCGATTGAACTCCTCCAGGTCGTCGCGCAGCTTCTTCTTCTCGGCCTCCAGCAGGCGGATCTCCTCCTGCCACTGCTCCTGGCGGGCCTGCCAGGAGCGTTTCTCGTCGGCGATCGCCGAACGCAAGTCCATCCAGCGCCCGACCAGGGCGTCCAAATCGCTCACAGACACCATCGGGGCTGGCGCCGCCGCCAGCAGCGGCGCCAGCGCGAGTGCCCCGAACAGAAGCCCCTTTCTGCCTCTCATACGCTCTGATCCTTTCTCTTGATCCTGGTCGCCGGCCGGTCCTGTCTTCCAGCAGCCTCAGAACATGTACTTGAGACTGGCGAAATACGTGCGCGGCATTCGCGGACCATATACGTAGCCCGCGTCGCGATCCGGCCCCTCGTCCAAGTCGTTCTGGTACTCATCCGTCAGGTTCTTGACACCCACCTGCGCGGTCAACTCACTCTTCTTGAAGACGAGTCTCTTCGACAGACTCACGTCCCAGGTCAGGAAACTGTCTGTGGTTTCGAGTCGATCCTCGCCGATGAACCCCGCGTAGTGCGGCACGAGCATATCGCCGGTGTACTTGGCGCCGACGAAGACGTCGACCACCTTGGGATTGCGCCAGGTGAACTTGAGCACCCCATAGTCGTCCGGCGTGCGGAAAAAATCCCGGCTTCCGAAGTCGTCCTCCCGATCGTCGTACTGCGAGTTCTGAAGCACGTACCCGATCGTCGTCTCGAAGCGATCGTTGATCTTGTACCCGGTGTTGAACTCCGCTCCGTAGACGCGGGCGCCGCCCCGGTTGATCCGCACCAGCTCCTGGTCCGGCGTCGCCGGATCGCCCTGCTCGTCCAGGAAGAACGAATCCTCCAGCGTCGTGTAGAACCCGGTCACTTCCGCCAGCGCGTAGCCCGGTCCGACGCGCGGGGTCCACTCGGCGCCGAGCGTGTAACTGTCGGATCTCTCCTCCTCCAGATCGTCGGCGTTGCGAATGACCTGTCCTTCCCCGCCGACCTGAGTGATGTGCAGGTCCTCGTCGAACACCTGCGGGGCGCGGAAGCCCGCCGCATAGGAGGCCCGCACGGCCAGCGCCTCTCGCGGCGACCATTTGATCGCCATGCGGGGCGACACGATCGGATCGTCGATCTCCGAGTGTTTGTCAATGCGCGCCCCGGGGATGAACGACAGGGTGTCCGTCACGGCCCAGTCGTCCTGCACGTAGAACCCCAGGTTGGTGTACCGATCATCCGTGAATCGATCGTAGGCCGGCTGCTCGTCCTCCAGCGTCTCGGAGGAGTACTGCGCGCCCCAGGTCAGCGTGTGCGCGTCCAGGTAGTGGTTGAACTGTGAATCCAGGACGTACATCGGGTTGTCCGTGCCGCCGTAGGCGTTGGGGTCCATGCCCGCGCCGTAATAGGAATCGCGGTCCGTCAGGGCGAACGAACCCGTGAGCCGGTAATCGAACTTCGCGCTGAGGGCGTCCGACCAACTCAGGATGCCCGTGTCACGAGTGGTCTGGACCGATTCGGCGGTGTCCGCCATGAACTCGGGCAGATCCAGGTCGTTGCCGCCGCGACGGTCCTCATAGAGGTGCGAGTAATCCAAAGAGAGATCGCCCGTCATCCCCACGGATTGACGCAGGCGAAATCCCATGAACTGCATGTCGCGTTCGCCCAACTCCGTGAACCCGTCGCCGTTGCGGTCATAGGCGTCCTGCGTGTCCGTCTGGCCCAGGAGGGACACTCGCGTCCTCTGGTTTTCGGAGACGACGTCCGCCACGCCGCTGAGCGACGTGAACGGCTCCCCATCGACGCTCTCGTAGCGCGTCTCGAACTCAGCGCCGGATTTCTTGGGATCCCGGGAGATGACGTTCACCACGCCGGCGACTGCTCCCGGGCCGTAGAGGGCCGAGCCGCCGCCCTTGACGATCTCGATTCGTTCGATGGACCGGGCCGGAATGTGCTCGATGCCGTAGACGGCCGCCAGCGAAGACATCAGAGGCAATCCGTTCGTCAGGATCTGCGAATACGGGCCCTCCAGACCCAGCAGACGCAGTTGCGAGAAGTTGCAGTTCTGACAGTTGTTCTCTACGCGAACCCCGCTGGTGAACTCGACGGCATCGGCCAGGGTCCGGGCCGCCGTCTCCTGGATCTCGGTTCGCTTGATCAACTCCGTCCGCACCGGCACGTCGGAGAGCTTCTTCTCCGTCCGCGTGCCGGTGACGACGACATCCTCGAGTTCCGTCACCTCGTCCAGTTGATTCGGGTCGTTCTGACCGAGGCAGATGCTCCCCAGACCGATCCCCACGACGACACAGACCGCCAGCATGCGTATGACCATACACAGATCTCCTAACGTACCGATGAAGCGTGGGTCCTCCCGCCGACACGACACGGCCTATTTCGGGCGCAGTATCGACACAGATCGGCGGAACGACAGGTAAGAACGCGGTGATAGGAGGCTATGCTGGTGGGGCGCGGAGGAACAGGCGGCAGGGCGGCTCGCGATACTCGACGGTCTGGACGGGAAGGGCTACCGGCTGCTCCTGACAAACGAAGGGGGCCAGCGCCGCCACAAACTCGGGCTGCTCGGCGTTCGCCGATCGCTTGAACTGGCACGCCGGACAACCATCGTCGGCACCGACGGGGACACCCTTGACGTTGTGCCATTCTCGCGTATGGAGAAAGTCAATCGCGCAGAACGCGAGCAGAAAGTGCCAAGCCAGGAGCAGGCACACCGCCCGATTCCACCATTGTCTTCGTCGATACCTCAAGACTGCTGTTCCCCGCAACGCTGTGACGAAGGAACCCACGATTCCAAAGAAGCAACAGCTTACTCTGGCCCTTTCCTCTCGTCAAGCCCTTTCCCTGGAAAATGCCCGCATCCCCGTTTCGGGCCGCAGACGGTTTTTGCGAAGGAGAGGCCTCGCCGGCCCAAAACGCTTGAACCTGCTGTGATGGGAGCGGCATAGAGAGAATTTTTCCAAACGCGTCCAAATTGTGATTGACGCCGTTAGTAGCCCCGCATATAGTTAGACACAACTAACTGCTTATGGGATGCTCATGACGCAAAGATTCGTTGATACGTTGAGTGCGAGCCTGGAAGACTATCTGGAGGTGATCCTCTGGGCCGTGGCTGCCAATGGAGCGGCGAGAGTCCGCGACATTGCCAACCGGCTGCACGTCCAGGCGTCTTCCGTGACGGCGGCTTTGCAGGTCCTTGCGCAGAGGCAACTGGTCCACTACAAGCCCTATGAGGCGGTGACCTTGACGGCCGAGGGTTTCGAAGAGGCTGCCCGCGTCATACAGCGACATCATGTTCTCCGGGAGTTCTTCACGGAGGTGCTTGGGGTTGACGTCGAGGCGGCGGAGGAAGGAGCCTGCCGACTGGAACACGAGATTTCGGGCGATATCGCCCGCCGGCTCGCGGGGTTCATGGAGTATGCGAAGGCGATGCCGCAATCGGATCGCGCTGCCCTGAGCAAGTCGATCGAGCGCTCCATGGGCGGCTCCGCAGAGGCGGATTCGCCAGTCGGCCGGTCCACCGTCGCCGATATGAAGCCGGGGCGCCAGGCGGTGATCGTCCGCATCGGCTCTCACGGCGAGTTGGCCCGGCGGCTGGCCGATATGGGACTGGGTCGCGGCGCGCTCGTCGAGGTCGAGGCCGTCGCACCTCTGGGCGATCCGATCCGGATCCGGATTCGAGGCTACCGGCTGGCCCTGCGCAAGGCGGAGGCGCGGAGCATCGCCGTAATCGAGAAATGAGGTTCTTGAGGAGAAAGTCCGCCTTCCGGAGCATTTGTGGGGCACGGTGTACGGAGGACCGGACGTATCGCCTGCAGATCCTCCGATAGGAGAAGTTGACCCTGAATACGTGACGGAAAACAGCATTGCGGTTTCCGCGACCCAGCCAGCCGTGAAGCCAGCCAGGGAGCAGGAGAGACCTTCGCACAGCGAGGTTCTGCCTGCTCTCTTTTTTTTGGCCCGAATAAGGAAGAAGTCTTCTACGATGTGGGTGTTCATCTGTCTACTCTGTTTGATCGGCGCGTTTCTGATGCTGACCAAACTCAGTCTGCTCGAGCGAAAAGGCAGCGTTTTGTCGCTGGCCTTGGCGACCGCTCTGGCGAGCGTTGGAGCGGTTCCCTGGGCGGTACGCGTCAACACGCAGGAACTCTCGCGGTTCCTCAACCGCCTGGACGTGCTGAACGACCTGTGTGTCCTGCTTGCGATCGAATCGCTGGTGATGCTGCTGGGGGCTGCCCGCCTGATGCGGCGACACGCCGCTCACGAGCCGATCGGACCGGCCGCGGCGATCGTGCTGGCGCCGTCCTCGGCCTGCCTGGCCGGGATCTTCATCATGATCGTGCTCTTGTGCAACCAGACGACGGGCCGTTCCTATATGGTTATCGGGAGTCTGCACGGCGTCGGAGTCTGGGGCCTGCTGACGGGCGGCGCGTTTCTGATTCGGCGTCTTCTTGGGCTCTGGCGTGCCCGGCTTGAGATGCTCCTCGTGATGGCCTTCGTTCAACTGGTGCTCGCGATGTTCCTGCCTCTTGTGGCGCGCGGATTCACTGTCCCGGCGCAGACGACAGGCAGCCATGTCCGGGCGTTGCTCGCGAGTACGGCCCTGTCCGTGCTGTGCGCTGCGATCGCCTTGGTAATCCGTGCAGTGTATAAGGCATTCATGATAAGAGGTGAACCGCAATGAACCTTCTGACCAGCGTCCTGTACTGGCTCTCCACGGGAATGATGATTCCGATGATTGTCCTGCTGTTGATCGCCTTCGGCTGGTCTCTCCTGCTCCTGGGCGATCTCTACGGCCAGTATAGCTGGCGTCTCCGTCACCGCTCGCTCGTGCAGGAGATTTCGCGCAAGACCCGGCGTACGGACCTGGATGGTCTTTCGCTGGAGTCGTTGGCCAAGAGCAAGAGCGATTTCGCGCGTCACCTGCATCGTCTGATCGAGCGCAACTGGCAGGCGACGCACGGAGAGAAGATCCTGACGGATTTCGAGTTGGCCTGCCAGCGCGACCTTGACGTCCCCCTGACACTGTTGCGCGTCGGGCCCATGCTGGGGCTGATGGGGACGCTCATTCCGATGGGACCGGCTCTGGCGGGCCTGGCTTCCGGGGACATTGCCTCCATGGCCGCCAACATGCAGATCGCCTTCTCGACCACGGTGGTGGGGCTCTTCGTCGGAGGCGTGGGGTTTATCGTCCAACTGATCAGGAATCGTTGGCATCGGTCCGACCAGGCACTGCTGGTCTATCTGTTCGAACTCGCTCAAGATGAGAAGGTGGAGGTATGAGACGCACTGCACGACGTACCCTGGATCTGGAGGGGGGGGATACCGATCCTCTCTCCGGAATGGCCAACCTTTTCGACATCGCCATGGTCTTCGCCGTGGCTCTGATGGTTGCGATGGTCATCAATTTCCGCATGACGGACATGCTGACCGAGGAGGAAGTGACGATCGTCAAGAACCCCGGCCGTCAGGACATGGAAATCGTGGTCAAGAAGGGGCGCGAGATCACGCAGTACAAGGGTTCAGAGGACGCCGGACAGGGCAAGGGCCGGCGCATCGGCGTGGCCTATGAACTGGAAGACGGCCGGATCATCTACGTCCCCGAATAGAAAGGACCTTCGCATGGTAAGCCTGACCGGAAGACGCGTCGGCGTCTTCGCGATCCTCATCGTCTTGCTGGTTACAGGCGCCCTGTTGTGGCGTCGCTACGGCAGTCGCACCCGCGTCGCCGTGATCAACTTTCCGGATGCTCAGTACGGACAACTGTTGGACGCCGCCCAGAGCGGCTCCATCCGTCTGGATCGGATGGAGGCCGAGGACCTGCCGGATGCGAAGCTGTCCGACTATGCTCTGACCCTGATCTTCGGCATGGGATTGCGACTGGACGATGCGCAGGCCGAAAAGGTGCGTCAGAGCATGGCGCGGGGCGCCTCCGTCTACGTGCACGCCTCCACCGGCAGCGACAACGAGTTCAGCAACCTGGCGGGAGAGGATCTGGAACACATCAAGGCCTACCTGGAGAACGGGGGCCCCAAGAACCTCCGGTGTCTGTTCACCTATGTCCGGCGCGCGATGGACGGAAAGTCCTTGTTCGCAGGTCCGATCGAGGACGCCCAGGAGATTCCCATGGATGCGCTCTTTCACCGGGGCCAGGACGACTTCTTCACCGATGTGAACGCCTACCAGGATTACTACCAGAAGGCCGGTCGCTATCGGGCGAATCGTCCTCGCATCTGCCTGCTGACCGCGCTCATCGGCCCGCGTACGTCGCGTCGGGAACTGCCGGACGTTCTGATTCAGCGTCTTGAGGATCTCCACCTGAACGTCTACCCGATCGCGGGCTTCCGCAATCGGTTGTCCTATATGAAGGAGATCGCTCCCGACCTGGTGGTGTATTTCCCCCACGGGCGCGTCCAGATGATGGGGCAGGCGGATGCGGTTGTCACCTGGCTCAAGGAACGCAATATCCCCTTGCTGTGTCCGATCAACGTGATGGAACCCTACGAGGAGTGGTTGAGCAGTCAACAAGGCATGGTCGGCGGCTTGCTCAGTCAGAGCATTGTGATGCCGGAATTGGACGGCGGAATCGAGCCGTTCGTCGTCTCGGCTGAATTCCCCGATGAGCGGGGCCTGTTCGAATCCAAGCCCATCCCCGAACGCGTGGACACCTTTGTCCGCCGTGTCGAGAAATGGCTGGCGCTGCGCAGCAAACCCAACGCGGAGAAGCGCATCGCCATCGTCTATTTCAAGGGTCCGGGCCGCAACGCCATGGTCGCCAGCGGAATGGAGGTGCCGGCTTCGCTGCTCAATGTCCTGCGCCACCTGCGGGACAACGGGTATAGCACCGGCCCGCTGCCGGAGACGGTGGCCGAATTCGAGGCGATGATTCACCGCCAGGGACCGGTTCTCGGACCCTACGCACAAGGGGCATTCGACGATCTTGTTCGCGAGGGGGATCCGGAACTGATCCGGACCGAGGACTACCTGGCTTGGGTTCAGGAACAGTTGGACCCGGAGTTGTACACGCAGGTGGAGGCAACTTACGGCGCAGCGCCGGGGCAGTACCTGTCGTTGAGTCGGGATGGACAGACCTACCTGGCGCTTCCTCGCGTGCCATTCGGGAACATCGTGATCCTGCCCCAACTCATGCCGGGGATTGGCGACGACGCCAACAAGCTGGTTCACGGTGTCAAGGCGGCCCCGCCCCATCCGTATATCGCCACCTATCTCTGGGCTCGGCACGGCTTCGGCGCCGACGCCCTGGTTCACTTCGGTACGCATGGCAGTCTCGAATTCACGCCCTGGAAACAATCGGCTCTGTCGCAGCGGGACTGGGCCGATGCCTTGACGGGCGATCTGCCGCATCCCTACATTTACACCATCAACAACATCGGCGAGGCGGTCATCGCCAAACGGCGCTCGTATGCCACTTTGGTTTCGCATCTGACCCCGCCCTTCATGGCGTCCGACTTGTACGGTCCCCTGGCGGCGTTGGCGGACGCCGTGCATGGTTATCTGAACACGACCGACGAGACCTTGCGCACCGAGTACGCCAAGGACATCCGAACGGGGGTCAAGGAGCTGGATCTGGACAAGGACCTCGAATTCGACGACTTCGTGGACCGTCCCCTCAATCCGGCGGAGATCGATGCCCTGCATCACTATCTGGACAGTCTGGCCATCGAGAAGGTCACGCGCGGCAACTATGTTCTGGGTCGCCCATACGAGGAGGCGTTCTCGCGCGAGACCGCGGGGCTGATGGCGGTCGAACCGGTTACGTACGCACTGGTTCGCCTGGATGCCGCCCGCAGCGAGGAGCATGCGTACGACAGAGACCTTCAGCATTCGCAGTCTGTCCCGGATCATGGCGATCGCACGCAAGCGACCGATCGGCAGGGACGCACTCCTGAAGGGCCCGAACTGGCTGCGGACGAGAGATTACGGCCCTACGCCGCGCAGATCATTGAGAAGATCCTGTCCGGTCAAGCCAGGTGGCAGGATTACGTCTCCGACGGCGACCTTGCCCGTTTGACCGCCTGGGACCGCACCCACCAGATGAGGTCCACAGGTTCGCCTGTGGAGGATGAACAGAGTTCTCGGAAGTCGCAAGCACCCGTTGCCGAGAAACCACAGCATGACCCCCTGGGCGAAGGCCGTCGTCACGTGGGAGCCGAGGCGGCGAAATCCTCCGACGATGAGCCGCCGCACAGCGTCGATTGTGTTTGTCCGGCCTGTCGCCCCTGGCTGGCGGCTCACGCGCGGCAAGAGAAGGACCTGCCGTCAGAGAGCGTCGAGGACCCGAACGACGAGGCCGCGCAGCGTCGTGCTGGGGTGACCCAGGCGTGTCAGCCGTCCTGTCGGGAAGTGCTTTTTCAGACCGCGGATATGGACCGCTTCCGCGCAGCGGTCGAGACCTGGAATCTGGACCGTACCCTCGAAGTCGGATCCGTGCTGAGCTTCTATGCCGATCACACCGATTTGGCCGACGAGGTCGGTATGCAACCGGGCAAGGACAACGTGGCCTTGGCCGCTTTGCTGCGTCTGGGGCGTGCGCCGATTGAACGCGCCCTCCAGGTGGTCGACAAGCACCGGGCGGACCTGGAGGAGAACGAACGCACCTACGTCGAGGCCGTGCGGACCCTGCGCGACGCTCTCCAGGACGTCCAGCACTACGAAGCGTCGCTGCGGACTTCCACCGCTGCGGAGCTCGACAGCTTAACCCGCGTCCTGGCAGGGGGGTACGTGGCCCCCTCCCCAGGCGGCGACCCCCTATGCAATCCGAAAGCCGTTCCCACCGGGCGTAACCTCACGGCGATCGATATGGACAAGACGCCCACTCCCCAGTCCTGGCGGGTCGGCGTCCAGTTGGCCGAAGCCACGCTGCAGGAGAAGCTCGCGCAGACCGGCGAGTATCCCAGGAAGGTTGCCGTGACGCTCTGGGGCGGCGAACTCATTCGCACCGAAGGCGCGCAGATCGCCATGATCTTCCATCTGCTGGGTGTCGAGCCCGTGCGCAACGCGCGCGGGACCGTGCACGCTGTCCAACTGGTACCCATGGAGAAGTTGCAGCGACCTCGCATCGATGTGGTGGTCCAGACCTCGGGGCAGGCTCGCGACATCGCGGCTTCCCGCCTCTTTCTGATCGACGAGGCGGTCAAACTGGCCTCCAACGCGGACGATCCGCAGGAGTTCCCCAACCGTGTCAAAGAAGGAACCCTGGCCGCCGAGACGGTCATGAAGGAAAAGGGCCTCTCGCCCCTGGATGCCCGCGCCTTCGCCACGGCGCGCGTGTTCGGCGGAGTCAACGGCAACTACGACACGGGCATCATGGGCCTGGTCGAATCGGGTGACCGATGGGAAGAGGACAGCGAACTGACGGATCAGTACCTCAAGAACATGGGCGCCATGTATATCACGGACCATTGGGGGCACTACCAGCCGGGGATCTTCACCGCGGCCCTGCAGAATGCGGACACGGTGGTCCACAGCCGCTCCTCCAATCAATCGGGACCGCTCTCGCTCGATCACGTGTACGAATTCATGGGCGGCATCAACGCCGTGATTCGGAATGTCACGGGCAAAGAGCCGGATGCGATGTTCAATGACCTGAGAAATCCGCATAACCCGAAGGTGCAGGGGGCCAAGGAAGCCATCTGGACCGAGTCGCGCACCACGCTGATGAATCCCAAGTACATCCAAGCCATGCAGGCCGACGGCAGTTCCGCGGCGGAGTCGTTCGCCGAGACCTTCCGCAATACCTACGCATGGAACGTTCTGAAGCCGGCGGCCATCGACCAGGAGTTGTGGGAAGGACTCTACGACGTGTACGTCAAGGACAGCCTGGGGTTGGATATGAAGGCTTACTTCGAGGAGAAGAACCCTTACGCTCTCCAGGAGATGAGCGCCGTGATGCTGGAGACCATTCGCAAGGGGTACTGGCCGGCGGACGCCGAGGTCATCAAGACCCTGGCGGAATTGCACGTGGAGTTGGTCAAGGATCATCAACCGGGTTGCAGCACCTTCGTTTGCGACAACGTAAAACTCCGGGAGCTGATCGCCCGGAACGTCACGGCCGACGTTGCCCAGACGTACCGGCAGCAGATCGAACAGGTTCGAGTGGGACGGCAGGCCGAAGCGGTGGCCGGTATGCAGCTCAAGAAGGAAACCCTGACCTTGGAGAAGATCAAAGACCTGGTTTCACAGAGTCTACCTACAGTCCTGACGCTTCTGTGTCTGGTGGGTCTTTTCGTCGCAGCGGTTGTGATCGGGGCCCGCCGTCATGGGGCGTGACGGGAGATGTTCTCGAATCTCGCGGCGACAAGGACCCTCGGGGACTGAACGGCGCGATCGAGGTGTTGGCACGGAATATCGTGTCGGTTTTGGACAATATTTTCGAAGTACCTGCTTGACAGAGTTAGCTGGGGCCAGTATTATTAGCCTGGCCTAACAAACGGTGGCATGGTGAAGGATGCAGTGAAACGATTGAGCGTCAGCCGAGAGGAGTGTCTTGAGCAGCAAGGCGTCACCACGGCAGCCAGGCGGAACGGTTTGCCCTCCCGCAGGTTGGCGGAGATGGGGCTGGGGCGGGGGGCTTGATCAAGGTTGAGGAAATCGGCCCCATGACCGATCCCGGGCGGGCCGTGATCCGCGGCTCGCGATCCACTCTTGGCAAGCACGAAGCTCAGAGCCCTCGCATCCTGGGAAGACGTTTTTTTTGAAGAGAAAGTTCGGTGTGGCTAACATGTTGGGGTGGGCAGAGCGAAAGAGGGAAGTTGTGGATAAGTCAGGTTCAGAGGATCGAAGACGAACGACAGGGCAGGAGCCATCCGGCGATGGCGGCCCCGGCGTGCTGGATTCGCGAGTCCTCTTCGGTGACAGGATGGAGATCGGGATCCGGCATGAAGGACAGCTCTATCGTCTTCGCAAGACCCGCCACGGAAAACTGATATTGAACAAGTGACTCAGACAGACAAGTAACGTTTCTTGCGACCCAGCAAGCGGCAAGCCAGCCAGGGAGCAGATGAGACCTTCGCGACAATCGGTCTCGCCTGCTCCTTTTGTTTTGGGTCATGGGCAGCAGATGGGGATAGGCCTCGTGTGTCGAGTCGAAAGGAGTACACATGGACAAAGAGGAGAAGAAGGCCCAAATGGCGTCGTCTTCCTGTGAAGGCGGTTGTTCAGGGCAATGCAAGGAATGTCTCTGCAAGAAGAAAGACCCGCCCCACAGGCCCGATGCGATTTCGTTGCCTGTGCTGACGCATATGGTTTGGCTGCTTGTCCTGTGTGTCACGGGGTAGCAGGCGGCGGGCAGTCGTTGGCGGTGGAGTCAAGCGGGAACACTGGATCATGGAGATTTGCGAGAAAGGCATAGGATGGGAACTATCGGATTGTTCTACGGAAGTTCAACGGGCAACACGAAAGATGCGGCCGAACGGATCCAGGCGGCGATGGGCGACGGCGTCGTGCGTCTGCACAACATCGCCGGCGCAGGACTACGACTTCGAAGCCTCCTGCGCCCATCGCGATGGTCAATTCGTCGGGCTGGCCTTGGACGCGGACAATCAGTCGGATCTGACCGCGCCGCGGATCAAGGAATGGGTCCGACAGATAAGAGGGGAGCTGGGGCTATGATGAGGATTTCACGCTGGGGATCATGCTGGGCTATGACAGTCGGCAGCAATGCGCTCGCTACCTGGCTCTCGTGCGCCAGGACCGAGGCGAGCGGCCCCCGGCGTCGGCCGGGCGAGAAGATCAACTCCGGGACCCGATGGCGTGTGCGTGTCGCGGCGAGGGAGATGACGCCGGAACGGAAACGAAGGCTGCCCCGCGCTGGTATGCGACAAGTCAATGATCGAAAGCGAGGTGTCCTCATGTTGACAGGCAGAACGAGTAATCGAGGTTTCACGCTGATCGAGTTGCTGGTCGTGATCGCCGTCGTCAGCCTCCTGATGGCGATTCTCCTGCCGGCTCTGAGTCGGGCGCGGTCACAGGCCAAACAGGTGGTCTGTGCGTCGCAGTTGCGTCAGTTGAGCATGGCGCACGTGATGTACCAAGAGAGTCACGAGGGGTGGATCGTGCCGTCGGTGCAGGAACGGGGCGTCGATGAGTACTGGTACAACACGTTGGGGCCGTACTTCGAGCACCGCAACGTTGGAATGGGAAACGAGCACGCGGACGATATCGGCCGCAGGATCCTGCGGTGCCCCCTGGACGAGCTGGGCTATCCGAAGATGCTCAATCCGCACGGCAACAATCCCGAGGGGTGGCTGTCGTATGCATTGAACAGTCAATCGACTCGCCACGTGAGCAGCCGGACCAGGATCTACGCCGGTGCCGGCGGCAACAAACTGACGAAGCTGCGTCAGCCGGCCGAAACGATGCTGCATGCCGACTTCGCCTACCGCGTATGGATCTGCGATTCGGTGATCCTGACACGTCAGCGATACGGCTCCGAGCCGGGGGCGCACTACGAGGCCATGCCCGGCTATCCGGAGCAGAACAAGACTGTCGAGATGGGCTATCGACACGCCGGTCGCATGAACGTTCTGTGGGCCGATGGCCACGTTTCCCTGCTGGAAGGCCGCATCCCTTCGGCCGAGGAGCAACCGGTCTTCTGGGGAGCCGTCTACGAAAAGCTGGAGGTCAACCCATGACTATCACCGGGGCTGCCATGAGAAGGAGACTGCCATATCCGGAGGTGCGCATGGGCTCGCTGGCGGGGCTTCCGTACGAGACGGTCAAATGGGAACTGCTGCGAACCGCCGTGACACTGGGCGTCTTCGACTGTCTGTCCACGCCGAACACGGCGGGCGACGTCTTCCTGGTAACTTGCGACGGACTGAGCCACGACAAGACCGGACCTGCGGGCAGCGTCATCAGTTGGCTGTCGACATCGAACTGGAAGCGCACGGCCCCGTGGAAATGACCATCGGCAGGAAGGGGATTGGAGCATGATGTTGCTGAAGACTTGGAACCCCGTGATCCGTCTGCACATGGCGGAAAGGGCCGTATCATGACGGAAACACTGACGGATATTCCGGAAACCCTTGCGATCCCGCTCTGGGCGCGCGCCGTGGAGAGAGATCGGACGCAGCTCTTGGACACCGCCGTCTGTGCTTTCGCAGAGCACCATCCGGATGCGGAAAGGAGGAGATCGATCGATGGCTGAGTAGAGATGAGCGTGATGAAGTGGATGAAACTATGGGGTGCAGGTTTGAGTTTACGTAGGATCTGAGTGATTTGGACGGAGGTGGACTCCTTTTCGTAGAACTGCAAGTTGTTGTCTGAAAACAGTTTGCGGTTTGGTGAAAGGAGTCCAACGATGATTGTATCGGAACTG
>DATIKY010000130.1:0-10241 GCA_035476995.1 Sedimentisphaerales bacterium
GGTGGCGGTAACGAACATGGGGAATGTTCCGCTGTCGGGGAATCAGACGATCGATCTGTCCGTTGTGGCGCGACCTGTCGGGGGCGGGCCGGATGAACCGCTGTACACGTTGACAAAGCAGTCGGTCAGTAATCTGAAGCCGGGCGCCTCGAAGAATTTCACGTGCAAGGTCGTGTTGCCGGCGGGTTTGCCGACGGGGAACTACAGGCTGGTGGTTCTGGTGGATTCCGGCGGTCGCGTGGCGGAGTCGGACGAATCGAACAACGAAGTGGTGTCCGATCCGTTGGCGGTCGAGCTGGGCGAGATCGACCTGACGGGCGCCTTCGGCGAGGTGAAGTTGCCGACGTCTTTTGTGACCGACCGTGTTATCCAAAGTACGGCGAGGATCACTGTACGGAACGAAGGCAATGTGCCCGTTCCAAGTCAACCGGCGCCGACGGTGCGGGTCGTACTCACCCGGGTGGGCGGAGGACCGGAAGTCGAGATAGGCTTGGCGACGATCTCCGGAACAGCGCTCCTTCCAGGCAAATCGGGCACGCTCAACGTATCGTTGACGGTACCGGCCTGGATTGCCCAAGGCCAATACAGGCTGTCAGCGATTCTGGATTCGAAGGACGTGGCAACAGAATCCAACGAGGCCAACAACGTACTCCTGCATGCCAGCACTTGGGACGTGCTCTATCCTCCCCCGAAACTTGTCATGACCAGCAACAACGTTCCGAAGAAGATCTACAGCGATGATATATTCCACGTGAGCGACACTATCAGAAACAATGGTGGCTCTTCCAGTAGCTCTACCCAGTTGACCTACTACTTGTCCAAGAACAAGACCTTGGATAGCGGTGACCACATGCTGGGGTCCAGAACGGTGCCTCCTTTGGCTCACGGTGCCTCGAACACGGGCAGTACACGACTGAGCACCAGAAGCATGATCAACCCCTTCGACACGCCCATACCCTACTACATCTTGATACAGTTGGGCACAAGCGTAACGGCATACTCGACGCAGTTCATGCCCTGGCAGTAGGAGGGCGGGAACTGATCCTCACGTAATTCAGGCGACCTCAGGATTCCACCGTCCGAGACCGATGTGGTGTACGGCTGGATTCAATTCGGGGTAACAGGTTGAAGGGATGGACTCATGAAGAACAGGGATTCCTCCCAATCCCCTGTAATCCGCGATCCCCCATTTCTGAACCAGACCCCGAACAGGCAGTATGCAGAGCCCGGAAGACGCCTTGCGAGTCGACTTTTTTTCAAACCACGTACGAATATTTATTGACTTATCGGCCCCACTTCCTGTATGCTTCTATTAGTCTTGGTGACTCTCATACCGGCAGGGCTGCCGGTTGCGGAGGACCGAGAGTGACTCTGTCGCGTTTGGCTGAACCGCTGCCAGTGTGGATGATTACATTCCGGCACAGGCGTATCGCTGTCGCGAACCGAGGGGAGACTTGTGAGAGCGGGCTTTTGGAGTTGGATACGGGGGCCGCAGGGGGCTGGGGAGAGCGTCCAGCCGCATGCAATGCCGTCCCTGGAAGTCCTGGAGCCCAGACTCCTCCTGAATGCTGATTTCGTCGGCGCTGAGCCCCTTCGAACTCTGGACGTCCAGCCCTGCGAGCAGGTCATCCAGGTGGACTTGAGGCAACACCCTGAGATGCTCCAGGACGCCGATCCATCCCTCATCCTGACCTGTTTCACCTCGACCGAAGAACCCCAGGAGGCGACCACGTCCTCCGTTGACGAAGGCCAAATCTCGGAAACCCAAGTCGATCCGCTCTGTGTCCTCAGTGCCTCTGTGGTGAACGACAGTACGCCTCTTGAGGGGATCGGCGAGTCTGAATTTGGCATCGAAATCGCCGTTGGCTCCGAGGAGTCAGCGGCTCAGTTCTGTGGACAATCCGCCTGCCTGATCCCTGTGGACGGGCAGGACGATCTATCCAGTACAGACGACCTTCCAATCCAGGCCCGAGGCCCTCCAGTCAGGGCCAATCATGCCCTAAGTGTCTTATGTGCAATAACATACGGAGATGAGAGCCAGCCTTGTGTTGTAGCTGGAGTGGAGGGTGTATCCACTGAAAACGGCACGAAAGCCCCCGTACTGCCGGGTCTGAAACTGGTCGATCCGGACCTCTCGAACTGGCAAGGCCAGATCATCTATCTCGACTTCGACGGCGAGCAGAACGTCACCTACAACGGCCCGGTCACGATCGGCCCCTTCGACGTCCCAGCCTTCCAAGCCCCCGCTGAACTCGCCGGACAAGAACAGGCCATCATCGATCAAATCCTATCGAACCTCCAGGATATCTTCGCTGGCTCCGGTATCATCTTCATGGTTGAAGAGCCAGAAGATGGAACCCAATATTCCACCATCTATATCGGTGGTGATGGTGCCGCGTTTGCCCAGTACGGCTCGTTCTTGGGATTGGCCGAGCGGGTCGATGTCGGCAACCGCGACCGGGGCGACCAGGGATTGGTTTTCGGCGGGCAGTTCACCGGTGCATCGTCGGATGCCTATGTGATGAGTCTGACCGGCGTCATCGCGCACGAGGCGGGGCATCTAGCGGGGTATTCTCATACTGTTGACGAGCGCGCGGAATGTATTGAAAACGTTGCAGCGATTGCAGCAGATGATGATCGTACATTCGTGCATCCATCCGAGGACAACAGCGAGACGAAAAACCTGACACTCCCAGCTAACACATATACATTCTGCATTGATGCCAACCCGGACAAGGCACACAAGTACCAATGGTATGATACATATTCTGATAATTCCGAACCCGTAGAACAAGGGGCACTCACTTACTACGATAATCATGACTTCACCTTTTCCGGCGGTAGCACGTACTGGGTGCGTGCAGAGGTATATGACAGCGGTTGGAACTGGGAAGCCGCTTACCGATGGTATGTGACGGCCTATACTCCTAAGCCGGATTTGATTGTGGTGGATGTGTGGACAGTGCCGGCATCTGTGGTGGAGGGGCAGGGCTATAAGATTCAGGCGACCATCAAGAATCAAGGCACTGCGACAGCGGACGCCGGGTTGAGTGCGAACCAGGAGGCGTTGTTTTACGTTGACGGGGTGAAGTACGGCGAGGGGGATGACTATGACAATCTGGCGGCAGGGGACTCGATCACGGTGGAGTCCATTAGTCTGACAGGTCCGTCGGCTGGCAGTCACACGATCAAGGTGGTAGCGGATGGAAACAGCGAGGTGACAGAGTCGAACGAGGGGAACAATGAGCGGAGCGAATCCATTACGGTCAGCGCACAGAGCAGTGCGCCAAGCAGACCTGGCGATCCGGCGGCGTCGAATGTGACGGCCACGAGTGCGAGGGTCAATTGGAGCAAATCGACGGATCCGGATGGGGGTTCCATTACTTACACGATTCAATGGAAGGGGGACTGGACGCCGACGTGGGTGGGGGCTGAGAGCCGGACCACGGCGAACACCTACTATGACGTTACAGGGCTTACTCCCGAGAAGGTGTACGACGTTCGGGTAAAGGCTTCTGACGGGTCGCTGGATAGCGCGTGGAATGGCAAAGAGAACGTCATTGAGACGTCGTTCATACTGGACTTCAGCGTGAACGAACTGGACGAGGATCAGGATGGGTTCGCTTCGAAGCTCGAGTTCGAGGTGGCGGTAAATGGAGGGATTGATGGTTTCTCCAATGCCTCCATTCGTGTCATGGAGGACGACTGGTTCTTCGACGATCCGATTGCCACAATAGAGGGAGTGACGGTTGCTGCAGGCGAGACTCGTGTTTTCAGCAAGACGGTTGTCGTGGCGAAACATGCGAAACTATGGGGTGATGGGATAGAGACTTGGTGGCCGTACCGGGCCACCCAGTTCGAGTTTGTGGCGAAACTGTATGACGGCTCGGAAATGGTTGATTCAGCTAAGTTTGATCAAGGTACTCCTACTCACCTTGAGATTCTGGATGGCGCGTACACCGAGCACATACAAACCTTGGCTGATTATGTGAAGAACAATCGGTTCAAGGAGTACTTCGATCAATTCGGGGGTAAGCCGGTTTTGACATTCGGCGGAAAGTTGGGTGTCAAGATCGAAGACTTGGCCAAGATCCTTGCGGGGGCCAAAGTGGGTTCGGCTGCAGGCTTTGGGGGCACTGCAATTGGCGCAGTGGCCGGCATCATCGCATCCTTCTGTGTAACGGGACCAACGAGCACGAAGGCGGGGTATAGCCTGTTGACGCAAATTGATTTGTATGATTTGATGGGCCTATCCACCGATGCGAGTTTTAACATAGACAAAAGTCAGGATCTGACGGACGACTGGATTACGGTATGGCAGACGGGAGGGATCTACGAGAAGGCTGAAATAACAGGCAAGCTTGGCCTGAAGATCCCGTTGGTTGATTTCGAGATCATCTGCGGGGTCACAACATTAGATTTAGAAACTTCTTCCTTGGAGGAGGATCCTTTCGTATGGAATCTGTACAACGAGCTTGATGACGTGTTCAAAGTACAGCTTCTGGGCAATCAGATTGGGGCCACAGTTGGCGTTGCTGGTGAATGGTCTTCAGAAGGTTGCAGCGTCTATACGTCGGAAGGTCTTCTGCCAGTGAAGGTGAACCACTTCGATGACAAGATCCCTCTTCATGTTGGTTCATCTACTCTCACCGCTGCGGAGTTCAGTGTTGGTTTCGAGGGTAAGCGGGGCAGTGCAATAACCTATGAAATACGTGCTGATATCTTCTTTGGAATAATCGATGCTGTATTGCATGGGCTGCCAGCAATGATGCTGTTTGGGCCGCTCGGTGTTACGCACTACCTCACTAGCTCAGAAGGCATGAGTTTCGCCATGTTGATGGCTGAGGCTATGCAGGGGCTGTTCTATGGGCATCCTTTCATCAGATTGCCAGTGCAGAGCGAGCCGGAAATAGATGTGGAGATCGGTGCCCAGCAGGATGTGCACTTCCACGATTTTGGCCAAGTAGCCAGTGGAGCATCTGTTTCCCAGGTGTTTACGATACGCAATGAAGGGGATGCGTATCTAATAGTGGACCGAGCTGAAGGACTAAGCGCACCCTTCAGTATCAGTCCTACAAATGGATCGGATGCCTCCGACGACTGGCTTATTCTGCCGGGGCAGACGAAACAGTTTGCAGTGACGTATTCGCCAAGTGCCGAAGGTACGTATGAGGACCTGCTAACACTGTGGAACTACGACGATAATGAGTACACCTACCTTATCAGGGTGGTTGGAACGACTGCCGGTCTGCCGGAGATCGAGGTCAAGCAGCATACGACTGTGATCGCGGACGACTCGCCATACGAGTTCGGATTTGGCAGCGCACGCCAGGGTGATGGGAGCATCGATGTGCTCTTTGCGATCAACAACCTCGGTGGTCAAGCTCTGTCGATCGGAACCATCTACCTGGACAACAACAATGGATTCTCAGTCACCCAGCAGCCCGCCTCGTCGGTCGCAGCACACGGGACCACAACATTCACCATCAGCTTACTTGATGCCGCGACGGGGCCGAAATCTGCCGATGTGAGATTTGCCAATGGCGACTCGAACGAGAACCCGTTCAACTTCCGGATAGTCGGGGAGGTCACTCCGCTCCAGAACAACCTCCCGACGATCGGGGCCTTTTCTAATAGTCCTGATCCTGTTGTCAGCGTCGACAACCTGACGTTGACGGCCAGCGACGTGAATGACCTTGATGGGTACGTTCGTAAGGTGAAGTTCTACCGTGACAGCAACGCGAGCGGGGTTCTGGAGATAGGCATAGACGAACTGCTTGGCAGCGATAGCGAAGCTTCCGATGGTTGGACTTGGGTAGGCTCCACCGCGGAATTCCCATTGGGATTAAATCGTTATTTCGCACAGGCCCAGGATGACGAGGGTGCCTGGAGTGCAGCCGCGACCAGCACGGGGACAGTCGATCCCCCTGAAACTCATGTGCCGGAGATTGAGGTTCTCGGCAACGGGAATGTGATCCCAGATGGTGACACCACACCGAGCCCTGACGACCACACGGAGTTTGGGAATGTGGACGTTGCCAGTGGTTCGGTGACGCGGACGTTCACGATCTACAACGCAGGCACTGGCACACTGAGTCTTACAGGCGATCCGAGAGTATCACTCACCGGTAGCAGCGATTTCCAGGTTCTCACACAACCATCGTCTTCTGTGGACCCTCTTGGAAGCGTCACGTTCCAGATTCGGTTCGATCCGAGCAGCGAAGGACTTAAGACTGCTCATGTGAGCATCGCGAACACCGACGAGGACGAAGACCCATACGACTTCGTTGTGTGTGGTCGTGGAGCTCAGCCTGAGCTGACGATCCTCGTAATCGACTTTGACCATCTGCCGGACAATTCGGCGACAGTTACAGGCCAAGTGGTTGGGGAGGACTATGCGTCGTGGGGTGTTCATTTCAGAAGCATTGGTGTGACCGAGAGCCCACAGTACAGTGATTCTCATACTCCAACGCGGATGGCCTCTGCGGGCCAGTGTAGCTATCCACCCGGCTTCAATATCGTAGCGGACTTTGATATTCCGGTCTATGGGGTGACAGCGAATGTCTCTTCTGCTGCCGGGGGCACCATCAGAATGATCGCCAGGGATCGCGATGGTAATGAGATCGCATCTGTGATCTCAGACCCCATACCGTCCGCCTATGACATGTCCAAACAAGTGCAATTGGTGTCCGACGTTCCGATTGCCAGCGTTGAGTGGTGGCCGTCACAGAACAATCACGGTGTTGGAATCGATGACCTGCGCATTCAGGTGCTTGTGGAGCCCGTCGCGGTTGATCTGGTTTGGAGTCGTTATCTCGGCGGCAGTGACCGTGAGCTTGGGTATGGAGTTGCCACCGATTCCCAAGGAAATGTGTATGTTACTGGGGCGACTCGTTCATCCGGTTGGCTGGGCAGCGGCGACTATGCAGGCGGCTACGACGTCTTTGTGATGAAGCTTACGAGTTCCGGCGGTCACGTATGGAGTCGGTACTTTGGCGGGTCAGGCTATGAAGGAGGGACCGGTCTTGCGGTGGATTCCGAGGACTGCGTGTATATCACCGGAGATACGACGTCGGATGGCTGGATCAGCAGGGGTTTCGACACCACACGTAACGGCGACACGGACGCCTTTGTCCTCAAACTGAGCAGTGACGGTGAGCTCCTTTGGAGCAGCTACGTGGGTGGAAGCAGCCGGGAGGGCGGTTTTGGGATTGCCGTGGATGCCGATGGCGGCGTCTATGTCACGGGCTTGACTTCGTCCGACGTATGGGACGGGTGGTCGTTCGGCAATAGCCTGGCGGGTGGCGTGGATGGCTTTGTGGTCAAACTGACCAGCGACGGCGACGCTGTTTGCGGCAGGTATCTCGGAGGCGATGGTGAGAACTACGAGTTCGGATATGCCATTGCCGCCGATGGCGTGGGCGGCGTGTACGTAGCGGGCGCGACAATGTCGTCGGACTGGCTCGAAGAGGGGGAATATGCTGGTGGTGGGGACGGCTTTGTAGCCAAGTTCACGGCCGATCTTCTGAGCCCTGCCTGGGGCAGATACCTCGGCGGGGCAGGGGCTGACTATGGATGGGCGATGGCAGTGGGGTCCGGCGGCAGAGTCTATGTGTCGGGCGAGACCAGTTCTTCCGAATGGGGCGGCTGGGAATTCGGGACAAGTAACCATGGTGGGATTGACGCGTTTGTGGTCGAACTGACTGCCAACAGCGGTAGCCCTGTCTGGGGCCAGTTTCTGGGCGGAACCGGTTCCCAGAAGGCTTATGGCATCGCAGTAGGTCCACAGGGTCATCTATATGTCACAGGCGAGACAGGCTTTTCGGACTGGTTGACTGGGGGTCTTGATCTGTCCTATGGTGGTGGCGACCGCGATGTTTTCGTCGCGGAGCTGAACACCGCTGGCAGTCTTCTGTGGAGTACGTACCTGGGTGGCGCGGGTTTTGACTATGGCTGGGGGATAGCGGCAGACGCGGCGGGGAGTGTGTACATCAGTGGTCACACGGAGTCTTCCGAATGGGCAGACGATGGCCTTGGCACGACGTACGGCGATGGCGAGGATGGTTTTGTGGCCAAGTTGATGGTGGCACCTGTCGATCAGGACGACGATGTGACGGTTTCGGTGTCTCCGTCGGCAGTATCGGAAGACGGTTCGACCAATCTGGTGTACACGTTCACGCGGAGCGTATCATCTCCCAGTCCATTGACGGTGAATTTCAACGTGATCGGGACGGGGACGTTCAATACGGACTACACGCAGAGCGGTGCGGCAAGCTTCAGCGGCGTTTCGGGCAGTGTGACGATTGCGGCGAACCAGACGACGGCGTCGGTGACGATCAATCCAACGGCGGACCTGGCGGTCGAACCCAATGAGACGGTGATCCTGACGGTGACCAGCGGGACCGGGTATACGCCGGGCTCGCCTGCGACCGCCACGGGGACGATCCTGAACGACGATATCGCCCTTGCGATTGCCGCGACGGATGCGACGAAAGACGAGGGCAACACCGGCAGCAGTCCGAGTACCGAGTTCACCTTCACTGTGACGCGGGCCGGTATGACGACGGGTACCACCACCGTCAACTGGGCGGTGACGGGCAGCGGGACCAATCCGGCCGACGCGACGGACTTTTCAGGGCAGGTGTTGCCGAGCGGTACGGTGAGCTTTGGGGTCGGAGAGACGAACCAGCCGGTCACAGTCAATGTGTACGGTGATACCACGCCGGAGGCGGACGAGGGCTTCACAGTAACGTTGTTTGGTGCCTCGGGCGGAGCCCAGATTACAGTCCCCACGGCTACGGGCATCATCAGAAACGATGATCCTGACTATCAGTGGGTGAGCTACATACCGACTCCTCAGCAAACGACCATAGATGTAGAGACGCACGGGGCAGGGACAAGGGCGACCGTGACCATAAACTTCCCGGCTTCCGGCTACCGTGTCCTTGACTGGGGGAGCATCCAACACCAAGGAAACATGTTCCTTGCTGTCAATGCCCAGCCGGAGCAATGGACGGGCCCAAGTGCGGCGGTCATGACCCCGATCTCACATGCCTACGATTTGGGCGTTCTGGAAGCCGGCAACTACACGTTCGCGTTTGGCGCATGGGGTCAGCCAGTTGAGAGCGAGGACTTTGCAGTACTTGGCGTCACGCTCGCCATCGCCGCGACGGATGCGACGAAAGACGAGGGCAACACCGGCAGCAGTCCGAGTACCGAGTTCACCTTCACTGTGACGCGGGCCGGTATGACGACGGGTACCACCACAGTTGACTGGGAGGTGACGGGCAGCGGGATCAATCCGGCCGACGCGACGGACTTTTTAGGGCGGGTGTTGCCGAGCGGTAGGGTGAGCTTTGGGGTCGGAGAGACGAACCAGATGCTCGCAGTCTATGTGTATGGCGATAACACACCGGAGGCGGACGAGGCCTTCACTGTAACGTTGTTAAGCGCCTGGGACGGAGACCAGATTATTACCCCTACCGCAACCGGTACGATTCTGAACGATGATTATCCCGTTATCGTTGTCGACAGGGATTTGCTGGTAATTCCGGAGGGATCGACAGCGGCGTTCCGCGTGAAGCTGTCAACACAGCCGGCTTCGGCGGTGACGGTCACGGTAAGCCGATATAGCGGGGACAGCGATATTGCGGTTTCGGAAGGGACAAGTCTGACGTTTACGACGGGGAATTGGGATACCTACCAGACAGTGACCTTGCTGGCGGTTCAGGATACGGATACGACCAGCGGGACGGCGACGATCCGGTGCAGTGCGTCCGGTCTGCCGGACAAGGGTGTGATGGCGACGGAGCAGGACAACAACAAGAATTGGCCTGACCTCCAGGTGACGGGCGTGGACAGCAGCATCTGGCAGAGCGCTGAGCCTGGAACGGTGGTGGACTGGACGGTGGTGGTGAAGAACAACGGTCCGGGCTACCAGCGGGCGGATTGGAAGGTGGAGTGGTACCTGTCGAATGATCCTGTGTACCAGGCGACGGATCCGCTGATCGGCAGCGGGACGTACGAGGATGACATCGCCCCGGGCGCCAGCGTGAATAAGAGCATCGCGGCCCCGGTCCCTGCGATGGGGACGGCAGGCCAGAAGTACGTGATTGCCCGTGTGACAAACCTGGGTCCCGAGGGCACCGTGGTCAACAACGTGAAGGTGGGCACGGATCTGGACTGGATCGGGGTTGTGGCTCCGGATGGGGATGAGGAGAACGACACGCGGGAGACGGCGA